>CBFDVL010000086.1:0-5799 GCA_965613365.1 uncultured archaeon
TCAAGCAGAAGACGGCATACGAGATCATGCCTAGTCTCGTGGGCTCGGAGATGTGTATAAGAGACAGGTTTTAATATGGGGGTTTTTAACTATTAAAACATAAGCGGGCGTAGTCTAGCTGGTTAGGACAGGGGCCTTCCAAGCCTCTGACCCGGGTTCGAATCCCGGCGCCCGCATTTCATTGCGCAAACTTTATATACTTCCTCTACTTTATTGCAAGAGGAAATAATAACGGTGATTATAATGGCTAAAAGACCAGGCAGATGTTATCGAATTCCAGGTCGTCCCTATACAAGGAAAGAGTATATTAGGGCTATCCCCGCATCAAAGATTACCATCTTTGACATGGGTAATCTCTCTGCTGCAGATAGCTTCAAGGTAGAGCTTTCTCTCGTAGCTAAGGAAAGAGCAAACATAAGCCATAATGCTTTAGAAGCTGCGAGAGTTGCAGCTAATAGATATCTAACGAAAAGAGCTGGTAGATCTGCATTTTATTTTAAGATTAGGGTTTATCCTCATGAAATTCTCAGAGAAAATAAAATGGCTACTGGTGCGGGAGCTGACAGAGTTTCTGATGGTATGAGGTTAGCCTTTGGAAAACCGGTTGGACTCGCAGCCAGAGTAAACAAGGGGCAAAAGATAATGAGTGTCAGAGTTAACCCTCAGCATTTCATTATTGCAAAAACCGCTTTAAAACGGGCATCTTCAAAACTTCCTATCCCCTGCTCTATCACCATAGATAAGGGTAAAGAACTTCTTAAGCTTTGATGTTACATATTACGTAACATAAATTATTTAAACTACTTTAACTCTTTTAACTTTTTATGGAATTAATGAGAGAGATATATCTTAAATATCTCAAGGAAATAGGGGGGAGCATTGTGTCTTCCGAAAATCCCTGCAAAGCAATAAAAAAAGCACGAATTAGAGCAAACATCACCCAAGAAGAGCTTGGAAGGCTTCTTGGAGTTAGAAGGGAGACAATATCAAGAATAGAATGTGGACATATTTTTCCTACTTTTGAATTTGTCAAAAATTTCTCTCGAATTTTAGCGGTAGTTCATGTTCTGAAGACAATCTCTGGTACGGTTTCTTCTAATTTTTTAAGCCTTTATTTTAACTTGCCTCTAAAAGACATAAGGCTCCTATTGGATATAGCTCTAAGAACATCTGATAAAAAGGAAGAGGTGAGGAGATGGAAATAGTATGGTTTAATGATTTAAGTAAGGAAGACGTGGGCTTGGCTGGAGGAAAGGGTGCTAATCTTGGAGAACTCGTAAGAGCTGGTTTACCGGTGCCAGAAGGCTTTGTTGTAACTTCAAAAGCCTATAAAAGATTTTTAAAGGACTCTGGACTTTGGGATAAAATCTCTAAAATTCTGGAGAATACCGACGTAGACAAGACAAGAGAACTTCAAGAGGCTTCAAAAAAAATAAGAGAGCTTATAATTAACACTCCCATGCCCGAAGACCTAAAGGTTGGGATAAGGGAATATTACCAAAGACTGGCGGACGGCGAAGAGTTTGTTGCAATAAGAAGCTCGGCAACTGCAGAGGATTTACCTGGTGCAAGCTTTGCTGGACAGCAAGAGACTTATCTCAATATAAAGGGCGCTGAAAGTGTTGTTGAGCATGTTCAGAAATGCTGGTCTTCTCTCTTTACTCCACGAGCTATATTCTACAGAGAGAAAAAGGGATTTAAGCATGAAAAGGTAGCTATAGCTGTGGTTGTGCAGAGAATGATTAACGCTGACAAAGCCGGAGTGATGTTCACAATACACCCAGCAACTGGAGAAAAGGACAAAATAGTAATAGAAGCTGCATGGGGATTAGGAGAAGGTGTGGTAAGTGGTAGCGTTACACCAGACCATTACGTGGTCGACAAAAACACAGGAGAAATCGTGAACAAAGAAATTGCACTTAAAGAAATAATGTTTGTGAGAGATAAAAAAACGGGAAAAACTGTTAAAAAAGAAGTTCCAGAATCGAAAAAGAATAAACGGGTGTTAAACGAGAAAGAAATTAAAGAACTCGCAAACTTTGGTAAGATAATAGAAGACCACTATGAATTTCCTCAAGATATAGAATGGGCTATAGAAGGAAAGGATATTTACATATTGCAATCCAGACCTATAACAGTACTTTATAAAGAAGAAAAAGAAGTTGAAAAAGAGGAGGGAGAAAGGGAAATTTTAGTAAAGGGTTTGGGAGCCTCCCCGGGTATTGGTTCTGGAAAGGTGAAAATTATTTCAAGCGCCGAAGAGCTGGACAAAATTAAGGAAGGCGATGTTCTCGTAACGGTGATGACAAACCCAGATATGGTACCAGCTATGAAGAGAGCAAGTGCAATAGTAACAGACGAAGGGGGCATGACCTGTCATGCTGCCATAGTCTCAAGGGAGCTTGGCATACCCTGCATTGTTGGAACTCAGAATGCTACTAAGGTATTAAAAGATAATATGGAAGTCACGGTGGATGGTACAAGAGGCATTGTTTATAAAGGCCTAACCAAAGTTGAGAAGAAAGAGGAAGTAGTGGTAGCTCCTGCACCAAAGATAGTTACCGCAACCGAGATAAAAGCTAACATAAGCATTCCTGAGATTGCTCCAAGAGTAGCGCATATGGCAGATGGAGTGGGGTTGTTAAGAGTAGAACACATGATTCTCGGCGTTGGTAAGCACCCTATAAAGTTCATAAGAGATGGTGAAGAGGAGGAGCTTATAAATAGAATTGCAGAAGGTGTGAGAAAAGTAGCTCAAGCTTTCTATCCAAAGCCAGTATGGTATAGAACCTTAGATGCACCCACTGATGAGTTCAGAGCCTTAGAAGGTGGAGAAGATGAGCCAATTGAGCATAACCCCATGCTTGGATGGCGCGGTATTAGACGCGGGTTAGACCAGCCAGAGCTACTTAAAGCCGAGTTTAAAGCTATCAAAAAACTTGTTGAAGAAGGATTTAGAAATATAGGAGTAATGCTTCCACTGGTTCAACATCCAGAAGAGGTAAGAAAAGCAAAAGAAATTGCAAAGGAAGTTGGGCTAATTCCGCATAAGGATGTGAAATTTGGCATAATGATCGAAACTCCAGCAGCAGCTCTGATAGTTGAGGATTTCATAAAGGAAGGAATAGACTTTGTAAGCTTTGGTACAAATGACCTAACTCAATATACCTTGGCTCTGGACAGAAACAACGAAAGGGTGGCGAAGCTATACACAGAAAAACACAAAGCCGTGCAGAAGCTAATTAAAGAAGTAATTCTGACGTGCAGAAAGTATGGTGTAGAAACTTCTATTTGCGGACAGGCGGGTTCAGACCCAGAAATCGCCGAAAAACTTGTGGAGTATGGTATAACTAGTATATCCGCTAATCCGGATGCGGTTGAAGTCGTAAGAGAGATGGTAGCAAGAACAGAGTTAAGGCTTTTACTTGATAGGGCAAGAGAATAAAAAAAGGAGGTTACCATTGAAAAAAGATATCCTAAGAGAACTCGAAGAAGTAAGAAAAAAAGATTTCAGTTTTAAAAGTGGTAGAATCTTAAATTCGATGTGTACTTCGCCTATCCCTTTTGCTAAAAAAGTTTTTTTTAATTTTATTGAAACAAATCTTGGTGATCCGGGTCTTTTTAGAGGTACCAAAGAACTTGAAGATAAGGCAATAGCTTTCCTCGGAGAGCTTCTTAACAAGAGGCAAGCATGTGGAGCTATAGTTACTGGAGGAACAGAAGCTAATATAATGGCTCTCTGGGTAGCAAAGAATAAAGAAAAAAAGAAAAATCCTGAAGTAATCGCTCCAGAGAGTATGCATTTCTCCTTTTATAAGGCATGCAACCTTCTAAGCTTAAAACTGAAAGCTGCAAAAATAAACAAAAAAAATGAAGTCGACATTAAAGACGTAAAAAGAAAAATTAGCAAAAATACGATAGCAATTGTTGGAATAGCAGGGACGACAGAATATGGAAGCATAGATGATATAGAAGCTTTATCTGAGCTTGCATTAGAAAACAACATCTATCTCCATGTTGACGCAGCCTTTGGAGGTTTTGTAATCCCTTTCTTAGATATAAATAAAAAATTCGATTTTTCTGTTGAAGGTGTATGCTCGATTACAATAGACCCACATAAAATGGGTTTAGTTCCGATACCATGTGGGGGTATTCTCTTTAGGGAAAAAAAGCTTTTAGAGTATATCTCAACTCCAACTCCTTATCTAACAGAAAAGAAGCAGTTTACTTTGACTGGAACAAGAAGCGGTGCCTCAGCAGCAGCAGCTTACGCGGTATTCAAACTTCTTGGTAGAGAAGGATATAAAAAAGTCGTCAGAAGATGCATGCGGGTTACTTACTATTTATATAACGAAATAAAAAAACTCGGATTTGCGGTTATACCTCCTACTTTAAACATTTTAGTTTTCTCCTCGAAAAACAATGATTTGATAGAAGAGGAACTACGTAAAAGGGGTTGGGCGGTATCGAGAACAAGAAAAAGAGAAATTAGAATGGTCTTAATGCCCCATATAAAGATGAAGCATGCAAGATTATTTATAAAGGATTTAAAGGAAATATGCGAAAGGTCTTAGATATTATAAAAGATAAAGGTTATAAAAAGATAGCTCTTCAGTTTCCAGAAGGATTGAAAGAGAAAGCTATAGAGCTGGCTGAAACCATAGAATCTAAAACAAATACTTTGGTTTTTATCTCCTCTGACCCATGCTATGGAGCTTGTGATTTGGCTGATAGAGAAATGAAAGAGCTTGGAGTGGAAGCATTATTCCACTTTGGTCATTCTCCCATTATAAAAAAACCGGACATACCAACTTATTATATAGATATAAACATAGATTTCGATGTAATATCATTGTTTGATGAAAATTTGGATTTACTACCAAAAAAAATAGGTCTTATCACCACTATTCAACACGTTCACCTGCTGAAAAAAGTAAAAAAATTTCTTGAATATAGAGATTTTGAAGTATTCATAGGTAAGCCATTAAAGAGAGCAATGTACGAAGGACAAGTACTTGGATGTGATTTTTCTTCAGCTAGAGCAATAGCTTCATTAGTCGATTGCTTTGCATTCATAGGGAGCGGAGATTTTCATGCTATTGGCGTTGCTCTGGCAACAAAAAAAAAGGTACTGGTTTTTGATATTACCAGAGAAGTTAGAGACGTTCAGCAAAAAGTTGAAAAAATCCTAAAGCAGAGATATGCTATAATAGCAAGAGCAATGGAAGCTAATAGCTTTGGAATACTAATTGGAGAAAAAAAAGGTCAACAAAGACTTAGCTTGGCTTTAAAAATAAAAGAAAAAATCGTTAAAAATGGAAAAAAAGCGTTTTTACTCACTATTAGAGAAATAACCCCAGAAAACCTTTATTATATAGGAATAGATGCTTTTGTCAATACAGCTTGCCCAAGAGTTGCAATAGACGATGTAGCAAAATTTAAAAAACCTATGCTCAACCCAAAGGAGCTTGAAATCTTGCTTGGAGAGAGAAAATGGGAAGAATATGAGATGGAAGAACTCTTGTAATTCTTGTAATATTAAAACATCCCATGAAAAAATTAATATTTCAAAAGTTTGATGAAAAGACTATATCATTCAAAGGAACTTGACAAGATAGACTTTTCGGGATACATAAAAGGATTAGTAAACTATCTATTTAAGACATACAAAAGTTGATTCAACAATGATTGAACTGGATATAAAAGCTGAGAACGTTTTCCTAGATATTAATCTGTCTCTTATACACATCTCCGAGCCCACGAGACTAGGCATGATCTCGTATGCCGTCTTCTGCTTGA
>CBFDVL010000087.1:0-5775 GCA_965613365.1 uncultured archaeon
GTTGTGGGAGGAGCAATAACGAGGTCAGCAAATCCTGAGAATGCTACTCGGAGAATACTTCGGGCTATTGGGAGAATCTAAAACTTAAGCGTAAAAGATAAACATCTACCCCTTTAATTTTTCACCACCAAAACCTTTTAATAACCCCGAAGTCAAAGAAGTTAGTAAGATGGAAGAAGAGAAATATCAAAAAGTTAAGGTCGCCGGAGTTTATATGGCTGAGACGGTAGAAGGAGTAACTCCAATAGTCTTCCTTGAAAATGAGGAAAAGAAAGTTCTGCCGATATATATAGGGGCGGCAGAGGCTTTTTCAATTCAAACTGCCCTTGATAAGGTGCCCTACCCCAGACCATTAACCCATGATTTGCTTGTTTCTATACTCGAAGGATTTGAATCGGAAATAGAAAAAATAGTTATAGACGACCTAAACGAGGGCATATTCTTTGCAAGAATAATTATAAGGAAAAACGGAGACATATATGAGTTCGATGCAAGACCGAGTGATAGCATTGCATTGGCTGTGAGAACAAAAGCTCCGGTTTATGTTGCAAAAAAAGTTATGGACTCTGCTTCAGTTGATAAAAGAACCTATAAAATATTGTGAAGCTTGGTTAACTCTTTTGCCAATTTTTCAAGTCTATCTGAGAGAGATTTTACATAACCTTGGGTTTTTTCTGTGGTTACCGCTCCATGGGTTGAGGGTTTTATCAAACCTCTGTGCTCAAGTACGCGTAGAGAATACCTAACCTTGTGCTGTGGAATACCGCTTATCTCCGAAAGCTTAACTATACCAATAGGTTCATTATCAATTACAAGTTTTAATATTGTAATGTGCCTTCTAAGCAGTTTAATTTCATTTTCGAGATTCGTTAACATATATCACCACCTTTTCTTTTTAACTTTATTTAAAGTTATTAAGATTAAAATAATCGCCGCTATTACTATAAAAACCACATTTGTAAAACCTTTCTCTTCTTCTCGTTCTTGTTTTTCTTTGGTAAGATTTAGCTCGGGTTCTTTTTTTATCTCTCTCTTTGGCTTTAACTCCTTTGAATTGTTGTATAACTCTATGTTTCCATTCCAATAGGCTATGGAAATAATATCTCCCCTCTCTGAGATTGCTACATCCTCTATACCCATGGCTTCGTATTCCCACAATTCGTGAGAGAACCTGTCAAAGTAAACCAAGCTCTTGGGCAATGCACATAAAATATAATTTCCGTTCTGTGTTATCTCTACATCCTTTATGTTTTTTAGCTCCTTTTTATAGAGTAAATTTCCTTTTTTATCAAATAAATAAAGGTCATCATTTGTGCATAAAGCTATATAATCTCCTTCTTCTGAAATCGCGACCATCTTCGCTCCTTTTATTTCCTTTTTCCATAATAAGCTACCATCTTTTTTATAAATGCTTATATTTCCATCTCCCGTAGCTACAGCGATATACTCACCGTCTAAAGACAAAACCGCATCTCTTGGAGAAATCTCCTTGCTCCAGTATTCTTTACCATTAACGAAAAATGTTAGATTATCTCCATGGCATGCAAGTACCTCCCCATTATATGAGATATCCAAGCAATTAACAGCTTTTTCAAGGTCGATTGAATAAAGTTTATTTTCCTTATAAACCTCTATTTTGCCATTTATCGTAGCAAGAGCATAATACTCGCCTGAAATCGAGACTTTAACTATGCCCGAATCAAAACTTTTAACCTCTATTATTCTAAGTTCGTCGTTTAAAAGATAAAATTTTCCAGAAACCGTTCCTACTGCTATAGCACTTGCATCCTCGGCCATGTCCATGCAGTATATATTCTCGCCCACGCTGAAGCTTTCATAGATATAAGGATATGCACTTGCCATTGATACCCCAGTAACCAAGAGGATTACCAAAATTCCCAACCGCATAATATCTAATTTCTTAACTTCAACTTAAAAATAGTTACGTAATATTAAAAAAGGATAAAAAATTAAAAAATTAAATAATGTTAAGAAAAACTTTGATTTTGATTTCCATATTACTGCTAATTCATTCAGTTCACGCCCAATGCGAAGAGCCAAGCTTTGATAAATTCCCTGGATATTCCTTAAGATATAATGGCACTCTCGCAGTCGGAGAATCTGCAAAAGCGGGGGAGTTTAAAGTAGAGGTAGAGAAAATCTATAGCAACGCCGCAAACATAAAACTCTGGAGATATGACGAAGAATACACCAAAGCTTCTGTTTATGTTGACCGAGAGTATCGCGCGCCCTATGATGATGTAATAATCGTGCTTCACAACACGCCAGTGATTTCTGGAAAAACAAAAGCAAACATAAGCGTCTATACTCCTTGGCATGCAAACTTAACCACGAATTTCACGATTGATGCTTATGAAGAAGGACTCACCTCAATGCTTGGATATCCTGCGGTAAGAGCTGGTAGGCTATTTGAAATAACAATAGAAATCAAAAACGCCGGAGAAATAGCCGCTGAAAACATAGTGTTCTCTCCAAAATTTAAGGACTTTGAAATTGTTTTTCAAGATATAAAAAATATTTCCTTTCTATGTCCAAATAGCACCTACAAGGCTAGGTTTACTTTAAAGGCTCCAATGGTCTGGGAAATCCATAATTATTCCCTTATCCTTGAAATATCATACCAAGATGAAAATCCGCAGACCGGCAAAAAAAAGAGTTATGTAACCTATGGCAAGGCAGAAATCTGCGTCATAGGTGAGGCAAATATAAAAATAGAGAAAAAAGTCCATTATCCTTGGGATTTTGAGAACAATAAAATTAAATATCCTGCCTCTGTTGGAGATAAAGTTAAAATAGTCAATAAAATAGAGAATAAAGCAAGCTACACTTCTTTTTATGGTGAGATATATGATGTTTTACCGGAAGGAATAAAGGTTGTAGAAGGTAACGCTAACTGGAGCGGTAGAATCCCAGAAAACACGACCAAATGGTTCTCATATACGATAACAAGCGATGTTCCAATAATCTTCAAGACCTACAGTATAATACTCTATAAGGATGCCTATGGGAATGTCATTACAAGAGAGAGAAGCGAAAAGGTAGAAATAAAATTCATAGAAAAAAGACCCGAAATAGAGATTAAAAAGGAGGTAATAAAGAAAAAAATACCCTTCGAAGATAAAATAAAGCTTGACATAAATGAAAGCATAGATATTAAAGTTACATTAAAAAATAAAGGCAACACAAAAGCTTATAATGTAAAAGCTGTTGAAGAATCGGGCTTACCTTTGCTAAATAACGCTTCCTGGCATGGCAACCTTGCTCCTGGAGAAGAGGTCTCTTATATAATCACGGTAATTGGAAGCAAAGAAGGAGAATATGAGCTGAAAACAAAGGTAACGTACGAAGACGAGTTCAAAAAGGAGTACAGCAAAGAAAAATCTATTAAACTCTATGTTAACGCCCCCATGCTTGTAATAACTCACAGCTTTGAGAAGGAAATTTACTATAAAAATATGCTTGAAGTTGAGGTAAAAGTAAAAAACGCCGGCAGTAAAGCTGCATATAATGTTCTGGTAACCTCTTTTTATCCAGAGGGTTTTATACTGAGAGCAAACGCAACCCAAAGGCTTGCTAAAATTGATGTAGATGAAACCATAACTCTAAGATATAACGTATCTCTACCAGAGGTAAAGGAGGATAGAGAATATTCATTTTATACTACCGCAAGCTACCAAGACGACCTTGGGAATCTATACCTTGAGAACTCAAGTTCTCGTGTAAAAATTCTCTCAAAAATCATGAAAGCTTCCCTATCGCTCTCTGGAAAAACCCTTATGAACATAAATGACTATGCTGAGGTTGTTATAAACTTAAAGAATACGGGAGATAGAGAATTTGACTTTGAAATAATAACAAAACTCCCAGAAAACTTAAACGTTGTATTTGGAAAAAAGGATTCAAGAGGAATATTAAAGAAGGGAGAAGAGATTTCTCTAACATTTATAATCAAAGCCATAAAGGGTGGAGAAGGCAAGATTGAATGTATAGCAATTTATGATAATAAAAATATCACTAAACAGCTTAAAATCAACGTTAAAGGTCCGAAAATTAAAGTTTCAAGAAGCTACACCACAAAAGAAAATAAAATCTCTCTGCTATTTAAAATAGAAAACTACGGAGAAGAAACAGCATATAACATAACGGTTGTTCAACCATTGATAAAAGAGGGAAAAAAAATTTTCATTGCCAATCTCTCACCCAAAAGCTCATACTCAGAAAAAATTGATTTTGAATCCGAAGATAATGTTCTACTCAAGCCTTACACTGCCAAATGGCTTGACATATATGGTAATGAGTATAACTCCAAAGGAAAATCCTTGGAAATTAAGGTCGTAACCGCCGAAACCAAGGAGAAAGAGGAAATTACCGAAACCAAGGAAAAAAGTATAAAGGATAAGAAAGGAAAAATATTTGTAATCATGGCTGGAGTATTATGCTATGCTGGCATTATATTGATTGTCCTGAAGAAGGTATTCAAATAGGTGGTGCCTATGGCTATGGAAAGAGCAAAAACTGGAATACCAAAGCTTGATGAAATATTGAATGGCGGAATACCTAGAGGTAACACCGTACTTATAAGTGGTTCTCCCGGAACTGGTAAAACGTTGCTCGGCTGGCAGTTCCTATATATGGGTGCTACCAAGTATAATGAAGCCGGAATTTTTCTGAGCATGGAAGAGAGACCACGAGATATGAGAAGAAATCTATCCAACTTTGGCTGGGATATTGAAGCACTGGAAGATGAAAATATGATCGCAATCATAGATGCAGCAACTCCAAAAATAGGGCTTCCTTCAAGAGAGAAATATGTAGAGCCAAAGCCCTTTGATATAGACTCTCTGATGTACAAAGTGCATAGGATTTCAAAGGAAATAAACGCAAAAAGATTTGTTCTGGACTCGATTCCCGCCCTTGGTTTTAGATTGGACGATGCACAGATAAGAGACTCCATATTTAAGGTCAATGCTTTACTCCTCGAGATCGGTTGTACTTCTCTGCTCACATCTGAAAAACCCGAACCCTACGGATATAACAGATATAAGATTGCCGAATATATTGCGCATGGATTAATACTCTTGGAATTAACTGAAAAAAGAGGAGAACTTAAGAGAAGCTTGGTAGTAGTCAAGATGCGAGGAACAAAGCATAGTATGAAAATATACCCCTTTGAGATTACAAATGAAGGTATAGTGATTTTGAGTGGTGAGCTATATTAGTGAACTACTCCGCCACAAGTGACGGAGCTTCCTCCCTCGCTTGCCGAACCACTAAAAAGTTCCCTTTCTGGATTATGCTTACTGGGGAGGTTAAGGGGGGTCCACCGCTCCCCCTGCTGTCAAGCATGTAGCCTGACAGCCTGTTACCAATATTGATTGAAGCGTTCAAATCTCTGTTGTATTCAAGTCCGCAATCTAAGCACTTGAACAACCTCTTTCTGACGATAGTATTCATCGAGCCACATTTGTGGCATTGCTTGGTAGTATATGCTTCATTAATCCCTACACAAAGAATGGCTTCCCATAGAGCCTTGTACGTGAGCATGTGCTTTACCTTAAATGATGGCATTGTATGCACCTTGCGGTTGTTTTTTCGGCATCTCGTCTTCCCTTTAATACGGGGTTTTCTTACTCCTTTGATGTCGCCATATGCTATTATCACATCGTACCCTTCCTCTCTCAACTGCTTAGCCTGCTCAACGATCTCTCTTGTTGCTTTGTGCAGGATATCCGTAACCTTTCTTTGCTCAACGCT
>CBFDVL010000088.1:0-5770 GCA_965613365.1 uncultured archaeon
CTTGAAGAACTGTTTAAGAGCCTAATCGAAAAGAGAGGATGAAAAACTGTTAGTATAGAGATTAGACCAGATCACGTGCATTTATTCGTAGGTAAGATAGACCCTAAGTACAACCCATCGGATGTTGTTAATATTTGAAGGGTGTAAGCGGTTTATCTTTTATTCGAAAAGTTTTCTGAGCTAAGGGAGGTGTTTAGAAATGGTCGGATCTGGAGTAGAAGCTACTATGTTGGAACAGCAGGAGAAGTTTCAGCAGAAACGATTAGAAGATATATCGAGAGAGTTGAGCACATTTGAACGGCATTCATCCCCGCTACAAGTAACGGGGTCTTCTGCCTCATCTACTATAATATTGCAAAGAAGAGTTATACCAGAAGGCATCCTTTATTTTTATTCCAATAGAATTTAGTTCAATTTCAAAATAAACATCTTTATCATATACCTCATAATTCAAATCTAAATTATAATTCATTCTCTTTGCCCAGTTTTCTGAGAAGTTTTTATATCTAAGCAAAGTCTCATTTAAATCTCTTTTATTTCTAATAGCAATATCCACAGCGTTTTTGCACTCTTCTTTTATATTCTCAAAGAGATTGTAGGCTTCCAAGTTTTGATAAGCCATAGCTCCTATGTTTGTTCTTACGAGAGAGGTAGAGTAGAATGCTATATAGATAAATATCGAAGCTATTACTACGGCTGATATTATAAAGAACTGTGCTCTATTCATGCCATGCCTCCATTGTAATGTAAGCTAAGTAAAACGTTGAATTATAGCCTGAGATGATATAGTTTGCCACAACAACATCTTTGTTATCTTTGCTCCCCTTAGAGTAGCTCCATAGCAAAGCTCCCGTTTCATTATACACCGCTATCCTATAACCCATTGTCAAAGGCAAAGATTGATTTATTCTGTATTCAAGCAGATTCCACTCGCCATTGACTATTGCTCTTCTCAAGATACCTTCGTTGTCAGAGGCGCGAAGAAAATCATAGGCTTTTTCTTTTAAGTCCGAAGAACTCCAGAATTCCTGATGCGGGGAAACATGCAAAAGGGTTGCGACGAACAGTATCACAGCAACTCCCGCAATAACTGCTTCATAGGTGTATAGAAACCCGGTGTTTGCTTTTCTATCTATTCTATCTATTTTATCCATTCTATCTACCATGCCTCTGCCACCATCTCATAAACATACTTATTTTTCTCTGGCAGGCACCACTCCAAGACGTTCTCTATCAGTCTATCATGTTTTGTGGAACTCGGCTCATCTCCCGTTATTGTAATTTTCCCATCTCCTATTTCGCCTGAGATCCATATAGCTGGATTATAGCTTAAGTTAAGGCTTATGTTGTCCCACTGAATCTTAACCTCGGGTGTTCCTGCTCCAGTGGATAGCTCCGCTATTAGCCTTAGATTATACCCTCCGGTCTCATATACTAAGCTGGAGATATCTCTTGAGACGCATACCCAGCCTTGGGTTAATCCCGTTAAACTCTCACTCCATACTTCTTTGCTCTTACCATTCGGTAGCCTTAGGCTCACTCTCAGAATATTGCTCGCTCCAGAAGAATTCCATGCACTAACATTGTAACAGAAGCTTAGATTTGCTTTGTTAAGTAAAGTTGTATTCGAATAGGTAAAACTCTGATTCCATTCTCCCATGCCTGTTATATCCGGGGAGGAGACATCAACATAAATATTACCCGAAGCTTCCCATCCTCCCGATATATTGGGGTCTGTTGAGCTGAAGCTCCAGTAATTTGCGTTCGTATCGAAGTACCCATTTTTAATTAAACTTTCGTTGAACTCTGTTCTGTTTATGGTTATTTTGTCTATTCTGTTGTACAAGCTTCTGTTAATAACTTTTGGAACGCTCGTATATAAGGCTCCGCTCAGGTATATGCTGTCATTACTCAGGTAAACCTGTGCTAAATTGTTTGGGGAGCGAATAATCCTCAATGAAAAGTTTGCAACGGTCTGGTTTTCTCCTGAAATATCCCAACCCTGAATGCCGAAGTTGCTTAGCCATGTATAATTGCTACCCTGACCAAACACCGCTAAGCAACCGCCAAGATAAACATAATCAAAGACCATTGTATTGGAAAGATTTGCATTTATCACAGAGTTTTCTCCAGCCTCGCTCCCCACCACCACGACGTCGTAGAAAAATATGCGATCGATTAAATCCGAGATATTGGTCTGGGAATAATAATCCAAGGAATATCCGAGATTCTCTGTTAAATTAAATTCATATTCGCTTCCGTTGACATATGCTATCCTGGGAGCTTCTCTTATATTCAATATTCTATGCACTACCGCATTTTCTTTATTTGCTATATTTGTTTTTCCATAGGTTGGAAAGTTATAGAATCTCTCCTCCTCTCCTATTTCAACGCTTACATTTGAGAGTACTAAATTCAAAGTAGTGTTCGCTGGCGATAAAGTTGAATTATCGTAGTAAACATAGAACAGTCTTTCTCCGTTTGTTTTAAACTCTATCGTGCAGTATTTTAACCAAGATTTATTTGAATCCCAATATTCAGGATTTTTTATCTCGAAAGATATTGAAGATGAAGAACTTCTTATCCTTACGCTTGTTATATGAGCATGTGCTCTTGGAAAGCTCAGATTTACGCTCACATTTAAATTTAACGAAGAATTTACCAATAATGCTTTTCTATACTTAAAGCTGGAGTTCCACCAGTCTTCAACCTTAGGAACAAACCTTATGTTCATGTCTCTTTTTAGCCCTAATGCCTCCTTTGCCTTCGTATATTCTATTGAATAAAGTTTGTTTACCTTGTTTTCATCCAGTACACCCTCTATAACTTCTTTCTTATTTTTATCATAGAATGCAAGCCCCAATTTTTCTAAATTGCTTGTGGTATGCCAGTTTACCGGCTTTCCTCTGCTTTTCGTCAGCAATTCACAAGCTTTAAAGAGCTCTCCTTTAAGTTCAGAGGTTTTAACTTCGCTCCTGCTTGGAGATAAATAATTCAGAGAAATCATTATTGTGAAGATTATCGCTATCATGAATAGCGACACACCGACTATAAAATCTATGTTTTTTCCCGCCATTTCTCTCTACCATATAAATATTTCAAAGGAGAGAAACCCTATAAAGGCTAAGATAAAGCTATGCTTTATCCCGTCGAGTATCGTGCCTTCTCCAACCTTTCCTGCCACCAAGCCTGTGAAAACTCCTTGAATTATTGTCATTCTGAATAAAAGCATGTTGAACTCCTTAATTCTTACAGGTACAACCACGCCTCCAAGCTGAACTAAACCAGTTAGCAGAGTTCTGAGTAGTAAAATTATGATAACTATGAATACCGCATAAGAGAAGTAGATTATTATCGTGTAGGTTCTTAATGTACCTATCTGCTCTTTCTCTATATCTCTCATGACCCTGCTGAACCTTGCAACTGCTTCGAGGATCGCTGTTATCTTTCCTCCTGACCTATCTGCTTCTATGATAATCGAGGTCGACCTTTGTACGTGCTTGCTCTTAATCCTTCTGGAAAAGTTTTCAAAAGCTTTTCTAAGAGGGATTCCCCAAGATATCTGGTCTGCTATCTTTTTTATTTCGGGAGTTAGATAACCATAATCAAGCTTAGAAACATGCATCAAAGCATAGGGCAAGGTCATTCCCGCTTCTCTTGATCCTGCTAAATCTCTAAGAAAATCTGGAAATCTTTCCTCTATATCCTTTATTCTCCTATATTCTAGATATTTATAAATGAATAATGGCAAAATACCTAATATTGTGCCAATGAATGTTAATATATCAAATAGAAAAACCCTTTCTGTCAAATAAACTATAAGGATGCGCATGAAAACAGCTAAGAGTATTGCAAAAGTTATTAAGTAAATGTATTTCTCCTCCTTTATTTTTCTTTTCATTTTCATTTTTCAGTCAACCCTCATTTTGGGTATGCTTGCCTCTATAAACAAGAGATATGCGATATTCGCTATGGGTATTCCAAAATATATTCCAAATTTCAAAACCTCTAGAGGGTCTATTCTTGCGCCGCCCACTATACCCATTATTACCCCCATAACAACGAAAAAAACTGGAGCCGCAACAAAAAGAGTTACATAAACCTCTGAGTATATCCCAAGCTTTTCAATTATATTTTTCCATTTGCGTCTGAACTCTGTTAATAAAACCTCTGCTTCTCCAGCTAAAAAAGCATCTAAGTCTCCGCCAGCCTTTATGGTTGAGTTCATGCCAATTAAAAGTTCTCTGAATTTTAGGCAAGGAGTTCTTTCAGCTTCTCTTACAATAGCATCTGTGATGTCATAGCCAAAAACCTCACAATCTCTAACTATCTCCTGCGCTTCTTTTGATATCTCTCCATAATCTGCTTTTATCAACGACCTGAATATGGCTATAGGTGGAACCCCGCTGGCAGCTATGGTAGCCATGTGATTCACGGCATAGGGTAGGTTTACCTCTATGTTGCGCATTCTCTCTCCTGCTCTATACTTCGCATAGTAAATAAAGATGAGGAAACCTATTCCAGAGATTGCGATCGAAAGGAAAAAAATGGAAAGCATGGAAATAAAATGTATCTTGTCAAAAATTAAGAGAATAAAAAGAAATAGCGGAAAAGACACAGCAAATACCAAAAAAGATGTTAGTATAGCAGCGCTTAAATACGCTACCAGAGTCACGTTTATATTTCCCTTCCTTAATTCCTTTCTGAGGTCTTCGAAATGCTCAGAAATTTTCTCTGCGAAGGGATGCAATTTTTTATATGCAAACAAAGAATAACTCTCAAGACTAAGCTTCAAATCTAACCCCTCTCAATCTTTTTTAGAAAGTTTTCCCTATCCCTATAAAATTCCATTATAGTTTTTGTAAAGCTCTCATAGTCTCTAATGCCCTTTTTAATCATCCACTCAAGTATGCTCTTCCTTGTCTCTATTTCCTGCCATATTTCGGTTTCGGATAACCATACCGAAAGTTCGCCACGCGTTTCGACGAGTTCGCTAAGTATTTTACTTCTGCCAGTAAATTCGAATATATCCTCTCTAACATGCCATCTGAAAACCTCCCCTGTCTCTATCTCACCTTCAGGCGTAATGCCTGTGATCTCTACCACCTGACTAACCCTTCTCGCAGGCTTTTCTTTCACTCTCGCATGGGTAAGGAACAAAATTATATCTAAGGCTTGGAGCAAGGAAGGCGAGAGATTTATTGGTGGTGTGGTCAGTCTCTGAATGAGAGATTCAACACTATCTGCATGAATTGTAGCCAAACCCGCATGTCCCGTCGCCATTCCTTGAAAGAGAACAAAAGCTTCTTTTCCTCTCACTTCTCCGACTATTATATAATCCGGTCTTTGTCTTAAAGCAGATTTAAGAAGATCGAACATCGTTACCTCTCCATATCTTTCTCCAGTAAGTTCTGGAGGACCATATCCAGGTCTTGCAACTGCAGGTATCCAATGTTCATGGGGTAAATTAAGCTCCGGCGTGTCCTCTATGCTTACTATCTTAAACTCCGGTCTTATAAATAGGGACAAAGCATTGAGCATCGTCGTCTTTCCTGTAGCCGTGCCTCCCGAAATTAGTATTGAAGCCCTGTTTTCTATCGCAAACCATAGATAAGCCATCATAATTGAGTCTGCCGTGTTGTTTTCTATTAAATCTAATGGAGTCATGGGAATTTCTCTGAACTTTCTTATCGAAAAGGTTGAACCTTTCTTTGTAACATCTGAACCAAAGGTCGCTTGAACTCTTGAGCCATCTGGTAAAGCTCCATCA
>CBFDVL010000089.1:0-5759 GCA_965613365.1 uncultured archaeon
AGGTGCCAAAGAAGGTGAGGGAGCTTGATGAGAAGCTTGGTCTGAAGTTATTCCCTAAATGATGCGGAGTTAAGGTTTTAAATGCTTAATTTCCTTGGGACGATTTGGCATGGTTACTCTTCTCTTTCAATCAAAATAATTGTTGTATTTTCACTCGTCAAAGAAAAAGGATAACTAATATGCCTAAGCAAATAGGTGTTATAGGGAGTGGTGACTTAAGCAAAGATGAAGAAGCTTATAGAATCGCAGAACAAGTTGGAGAGGAAATAGCAAGAACAAAGGCTATATTAATCTGTGGAGGTTTGTATGGCGTAATGGAAGCTTGTGCAAAAGGGGCAAAGAAATGTAAAGGAATAACGGTTGGGATCCTTCCGGGAGAGAGCAAAGAGGAAGCGAATCCTTACATAGATATTAAAATTGTTACAGCAATGAGCCATGCTAGAAATGCGATAATTGCAAGGAGCTGCGACGCTTTAATTGCTGTTGGCGGCGACTATGGAACACTCTCAGAGATAGTTCTTGCTTTAAAGAGCAGTAAGAAAGTAGTGGTTATAAAAACCAGAGATAGCTTGGTTTCAAAGGTGGCTGATAGCCTGCCCGTTTACATAGCAAAAAATGCAAAAGAAGCTGTAGAATTTTGCATTAAAGCATGAAGCATTTTCTAACCTTGGCTGGAGAGACAGGCTTTTTGCAATCTTTACAGAAAGGCATGAATTCGCCGTGAATTTTCTCACAACTAGGATTTGAGCATTTAAAACAATAACAATCGAGGCATTTTACAGCTTTATCACCAAGCTCAGCCAGAACCTTGACCTGTTGAGGTGTGAGAATATCAAAGTTCCTCAGCAAATTTAAAAGTCTCTTCTCAGTAATGAGCATTTAAAAATTTTCCAAATTTTACCGACAATAAAAAATAAAAAAAAGTATTGAGGTCGTTAGCAGGATTCGTGTGATATAGCACCCTCTGGACAAGCTTCGACGCAAGCGCAGCACTCCACACACTCATCAGGGTTTACTACTTTGCTTTTGCCATCGTCTCCGAGTTCAAGGACTCCTTGTGCACATGCATCAACACAGCTTCCACACCCAGTGCACATATCCTCATTTACTACTGGTGCAGCCATTTACAAACCTCCAACTATTGAATTTGTATAGGTTACTTTTAAATTTTACGTTCAAATCGTAAAAATTTTATATACTCAAACTGTGTAGCTAGAAAACTTCTTTCTGATATAATTTTTGACTTATTTGAAGGATTCAAATATTGAGATAGGGTGCTCCACAAACTCACCATTCGGCAAGCCTTTGCAAGCTTGAAAAAAATCGTGACTTAAATACCTTCCCAGTTTTTGATTTCACTTTTTAAAAAGAAAACCTCAAGAGGATAAGAAAACATTCCCAAAAGTCTTTTTAAAGAGAAATTCTTCCTAGGAAAGATTAAAGGCACGATTTAAACTGATACCGCTATAACATTTTATAGCCGTAGTAACCTTTATCAGCTAAAATCACATCAACTTTTCGAGCTATTCTTCTTTTAAACATCAATGGAGAAGAACCTTGGTTTTTGGTGTAGGGGTTGTTCGCCAGTTCGGTGCTTTGGCTCTAAGCTAAAGGGCTACACGACAAAAAGATGGTTGGAACGGTACAAGGGTTCTCGACACAACGAAAAGTTTAAATACGTATTAATACGTATTTAAACGTATGAATACTAAAGGAAAACTTACAATAACCGTTGATACCAAGGTGCTTGAGGATGCCAAGAGAATAGCTCAGAATAAGGGAATACCTCTTTCAAGAGCAATAGAGAACTTTCTAAAATTTTTCTCTAACCCTTGGGTTTACTGTTTTAAATGTGGTGAGAAATTCTATGCAAAAGATACCAAGGTTTGTCCAAAGTGTGGCTGGCTCGTTTGTCCAAATTGTAAGGCTTGCAGATGTTCCTTAGATGAAAGCATTGCTATCGTTGCATTTTACATGAGAAGGGTTTATGAAGAACTCCTTGCAGGGAGGGTTGAGTAGATGAAGGTATGGATATACTGGATACTCAGCTTGACAATAGTAACCTATGCAAGTGCCTACATAGTTAGAAAGTATAGTGATTATGGGTTTGCAGCTTTAACTGCTTTTTATTCTATTTATTTGGGGGCGTCTCAGATACTGGCAAGCAGAATAGCTGTATTTGATCTCGGCTTTTATACATTATTTGCTCCCTCAGCGGTTTTTATCTATCCATTTATCGCTCAGGCAATAGATATGATAAACGAATCCTATGGTAGAAAAAAAGCTCATTTAGCTATCGGTATAGCTTTTATAACTCAGGTGTTACTCGTAATATTTATAATAATGGTAAATAGTTTACAACCAGCTCCTTTCTTTAAATTTGAGGAAGCTTGGCAAAGCCTTTTTGGACTTAGTATAAGGATAACGATAGCAAGCTGGGTTTCGTTCCTTATTTGTCAGAACCTTGATGCTTACGTTTTTGCAGAGCTAAAAAGGAGGTTTGAAGAAAAGATCGTGCTCAGAAGCGTGGCAAGCGATGTTCTGGATTTAACCTTAGATAGTATTATTTTTATTGCTCTGGCATTCTATGGAGTCATGCCGGTAGTACCATTGATAATAGGTCAGATTATAAGCAAGAATATAATAGGTTTTCTTGATACTCCATGGTTTGTGTGGTACAAAAAATATCTACTTAGAGAATAGGTTATTTTCCATCTCCGAGGCTATCTCAGCCTCTGCTTTTCTCAGGTCTTCGGGGGTATCTATCTCTATCCATGGATAGCCATTGGTTGTGGTATATTTTACTTTTATTCCTTTTTCTATCAGCCTTTTAAAAGCCTCTTCATAAAAAACCCCCGTACCCTTGTCCAGAAGAACCTCTTTAATGATATTGAAAAATAGGGAGGTGAATTCCGAGTCTATTCTGGATAAGCCTATGTACTCGCCATCAGAATTTGCAATAGGTATCTCTTTGCCTATATCAATGATGCGAGTATTTTCAATGGTTACCTTCATCTCCTCTTCTCCAAGCTCTTTTTCAACATCCACCATTAGAATAATTCCCTTTTGCTCAGCATAGATGAGTCTTCTAAGAATTTGTGGATGGAAGAAAACATCTGAATTTATGATTAGAAAACCGTCATTTTCAACAGCTTTGTTTACCAACGATAAGCTATATATGTTGTTTGTTGAATCGTATCGTGGGTTATTAACGTATTCGATATTCAACTTCCATTCGTTACCGTCTCCAACAACTTCTCTTAGCTTTTTATCTCCAAATCCCGTCACTATTATGATATCTCTTATTCCCTGGGAGGATAAACTTTCTAAAATGTAGAATATAAGAGGCTTACCTCTAAGCTGAACGAGAGTTTTTGGTTTATTTTTTGTATGGTGCTTCATTCTCTTACCCATACCAGCTGCAAGAATTACTGCTTTCATTTTTTTTCTCAATTAAAGGAACAGATTGAACTACAATAATATTTTTTGTGATTAAATTTTCTTATTAAAACAAAGGGAGTAATTCTGAGGGTTTTTAAAATGGAGTTAAAATATCCGCTCACTCATTATGTTTACAGAAGATTTTCTATACCTATAGCGAGGGTGTTAATGCATACCAGCGTTACTCCAAACATGGTAACCTACATAGCCACTTTTCTTGGTTTTGTTGCTGCATATCTTATAGCACTTCGGTATACCATACATGGGATTATAATTCTAATGGTTTCCCAGATTTTGGATTGTGCGGATGGCGACTTAGCAAGGCTTACTAATAGAGTTACAAAAAAAGGAGCATACTTGGATAGGGTTCTAGATAGATTCGTAGATGCCGGCTTAATAATAGCACTGATATCTCTCAAACCAGAGAGATACTGGTTTATTGGCACTCTCGCAATTGTTGGAACTTTTCTGGTTAGTGTTACAAGAATAATGGCAGAAGCTATAGATATAGAGTGCAAAGTTGGTTTGGCTACAAGAGATTTCAGGATTCTTGCGATAGTTATAGGTCTTCTTATGGGGGAGGTATTTTATCTTCTAGTTTTTCTTGCGATTTTGGGATTTATTACGGCTTTTCATAGAATGATACATACAATAGGTAAGGTGGGGGAGCTATGATGATATTGAAGCACTTCAAGCAAATCTTATTGCCAGTTGATGTGAGGGTATATAAGGGAGCGATAAGTCATGTTCCAAAGCTTGTCGGTAAATATGATTTGAGAAATGTGGTTATAGTTACGGGAGTAAAGACAGATAAAATCGCAGGTAGAAAAGTGGAGGAGCTCCTTACAAATAGTGGAGAATGCAAAGCCAGAAAGTTCATTGTGAGAGTAGCTTCGAGAGAATCCGCAAAAAAAATTGAGCAGGAGATTAGAGGAGATTTGGGAGAGTACGATGCTGTAATAGGAGTGGGAGGAGGAAAGGTTCTAGACGTAGCTAAGGTTGTTGCTTTTCACTCAAATACCTTTTTTATAAGTATCCCAACTAATGCCGCTCACGATGGCATAGCTTCGCCATTGGCAAGCTTTAAAGAAAAGGGCTTGCCTATTTCTATTAAAGCTACTTCTCCAATATCAATCATCGCCGACTTGGAGATTATCAAGAAGAGCCCAATTAGATTGCTACGCTCAGGTTATGGAGATTTAATCTCCAATCTCGTTGAGGTAAAGGACTGGATGCTTGGTGTTGAAAAGAAGGATGAAGACTATGATGAGATAGTAGCAAGTATCTCTGTAATGCCCGCCATGTTATTGCTAAGAAGTGCAGAGGAGCTTGATTTTAGGCACCCGGAGCATTTGAAGTTATTGGTCAGAGGTTTAATTCTTGGAGGACTTGCGATAAATATGTACGGAACCTCAAGACCGGTCTCCGGTTCTGCTCACAAGTTTAGCCATGCTTTGGATTACCTTGGTTATGGAAAAGGTACTCATGGCGAGCAAGTTGGTATAGGAGCAATAATAATGGAATACCTGCATCAGCATTACTATGGCGAAGGTAACTGGGAGAGTTTGAAGTACTCCTTAGAGAAGGTCCTTGCTCCAACAACAGCTAGAGAGATAGGACTTACTAAGAGAGAAACTCTCGAAGCTCTCATGTATGCCAAGAGCATTAGACCTGGACGTTATACAGTTCTTGAAGACCAGAATCCAACGAAGAAAGACTTTGAAATATGCCTTGAAAAAACGGGAGTTGCATAAAATTTAAACGGGCTCGGCGGGATTTGAACCCGCGGTCTGCAGCTTAGGAGGCTGCCGCCCTGTCCTGGCTAGGCTACGAGCCCTTTTTTCATTCTTATCAGTGGTTTTGTTAAGTGGCGCATCGCCATAGGCGGAACTTCGTAAAATTTTTCTTTTAGCTCTCTATCTATTTTTTCTTTAATTTTCTCGCTTGCAAAGGTTTTGCAACGCTTGCATCTGTAACCTTTGCCTTTACCAGCAGACTCCATTCTTCTTCCACATTTCTCGCAGATGGGGTTTTTCTCAACGTATTTAACTAAATTAAGTATCTGAATTTTTTCCAGATTTATTGTTTTTCTCTTAACACTACCAAATACTTTAATTCTATCGCCAGGTAAAAGTTTTAATATAACATGCCTGAATTTTTTAGTCGGTTCAAAGGCAGCGCACTTTATGCTATGTTCACCATCGCTTATCTCAAAAAAAACATGGCCCCCAGCGATAACGTAAGGTTTTTTGCTCACGTAACCTTCCAAGCTGTCTCTTATACACATCTGACGCTGCCGACGAAGGCTTAGGTGTAGA
>CBFDVL010000090.1:0-5678 GCA_965613365.1 uncultured archaeon
AATAATAAAAAAATATGGAATAAAAAAGATAATCAAGTTAGCCTCAAACGAGAATCCTCTCGGAGCTTCTAAGAAGGTTGTTGAGGAAATTAAAAAATGGGCTTCAAGGGTAAATGTTTACCCAGACCCTAAAAGCGAGGAGCTGAGAGAAGAGCTTTCGAATTACATAGGTGTTGACAAAGACAACATCATAATAGGCAACGGCTCAGATGAAATATTGTTCTTCACCTCTTTGCTCTATTTCAACGAAGGTGACGAGGTAATAATTCCAATACCGACCTTCTCTTACTATGAAATTCTCGCAAAAATTTTTAAAGCTACCCCAAAATTTGTTCCACTTGGAAAAAACTTTTGCTTCGATGAAAAAAAGATAATGAATGCAATAAATGAAAAAACAAAGCTTATTTTCCTTTGCTCTCCAAACAACCCCACGGGAGGAGTAATAGAGAAAAAACAGCTTGAAAAAATACTCCAAAGCCAAAGACTAACCCTTATCGACGAAGCCTATGCAGAGTTTGCGAAACAAAACTTCGCAGCGCTTGTTAAGGATTATGAGAATTTAATCGTCGTGAGAACCTTCTCAAAGGCTTTTGGACTAGCAGGGCTAAGAGTAGGTTATGGCATAGCATGCAAGAAAATCATAAAAGAAATGCTCAGAGTAAAGCAGCCCTTTAACATTAGTATTATTGCCCAAAAAGCTGCTCTTGCAGCTTTAAGAGATAAAAAACATCTTGAAGAAACTTTAAAAGTAGTAGAAGAAGGAAAAAAGTTTATATGCAAAAAACTCAACGATTACGTTGATATATACCCATCAAAGGCTAACTTTCTGCTTATAAATGTTAAAAAAACAGGAAAAACTTCTAAGCAAATAGTGGAGGAGTTATTAAAGAGAGGGATAATAATAAGAGACATGAACATTAAAGGCTTGGATAAGTATCATGTCAGGGTAAGCATAGGAAAGATGGAAGATAATGAAAGGTTCGTCGAAGAATTCATAAAGGTGATAACGTGAAAGCACTGGGTGATGCTCTTTCAAACATAGCAAAGAAAATTACGAGAGCTTCATATATAGATGAGAAATTTGTAAAGGGCATAGTTAAAGACATTCAAAGAGCTTTACTTATCTCCGATGTTAACGTCAAGCTCGTAATGGAGCTTTCGAAAAAAATAGAAGAGAGAGCCTTGAAAGAAAAACCAAAGCCGGGGCTTTCCAAGAAGGAACACGTGTTATCAATAGTATATGAGGAGCTCGTAAACATACTTGGGGAGAAAAAAGAATTTAAGATACCCAAGAGAATTATGTTGGTCGGCTTACAAGGTTCTGGAAAGACTACAACATGCGTAAAACTTGCTAAGTTTTACAGAAAGAAGGGAGCTAAACCATTCATAATAACGGTCGATACTTATAGGCCCGCTGCCTACGAGCAAATTTTGCAATTAGCCGAGCCTTTGCAAATAAAGGTTTATGGCGAGCCAGAAAATAAAAATCCTTTTGAGATTTTAAAGCACGGTCTTGAGAAAGCCAAGAAGAGCGATGTTATTATCTTAGATACCGCAGGTAGGCACCGCTCAGAAAAGGAGCTTTTTGAGGAGATGAAAAATCTTGCAGAGATTTTTCAACCAGATGAAAAGTTTCTCATCATCGACTCTACAATAGGTCAGCAAGCGGGAGAGCAAGCTAAGGCATTCCATGAAGCTATAGGAATAACTGGAGTTATACTTACAAAGCTCGATGGCTCAGCCAAGGGAGGTGGAGCATTATCGGCAGTAGCTGCTACGGGTGCAAAAATAATTTTCATAGGCACTGGTGAGAAAATTGACGATTTTGAAATTTTTGACCCGAGGAGATTTATCTCCCGTCTGCTTGGAATGGGCGACTTAGCCACACTTATGGAAAAAGCCAAGGAATCAATAGACGAGAAAAGAGCTAAGGATATACTTAAAGGGGAATTTACTATTGAGGATTTAAAATATCAAATCGAAGCTATAACAAAAATGGGACCTCTTAGTAGCGTACTTAAAATGATTCCGGGTTTTGGTTTTGCACTTGACCAAGAGGCAACTGAGCTGACTGAGGAGAAAATGAAGAAATTTCTTGTAATCATGGATTCCATGACAAGAGAAGAAAGACTTAAACCAAAGATAATCAATTCCTCAAGAATCAGAAGAATTGCCAGAGGCTCGGGAACAAGCATAGAAGAAGTCAGAGAGCTAATGAACTACTATACCATGATGAAAAAAGCTCTAAAAGCATTTAAGAGAGGAAGATTCAAGAGAATGCCATTCAAGATTCCATTCTAAACCTCGCCGAAATTATTATCCCAGTAGCATAAATTAATAATATTAAATTGCTGTGTATAGGTAAGCCGAGTATTTTTATTCCGAGCAAAATTAAACAAACTCCTGAGAATATTCTCAAAATTCTTAAATTAATTCTTTTGCTTAGTATCAAGCTTCCAGTTAGAGTGACTATATAACCTATGCCAACCGAGATTGCCACGAAGCTTAAAGCTGAGTAGTTTATTCTTAGGTCAGAGGTTATCGAAAGATTTGTTAAGGAGTAGAGAAGGGAAACAAGTAAGCCCACTTTGAGAATAGTTGTTGACCTTATCTCAAGATTGACCCCTATTAGCTCGATTCCTAGGCTTATCAGAATAAGGGCGCTGAAGAGATAGAAGTATGGGAAAAGTAAGCCGGCGAGCAAAGGCAAAGCAATAGTAGCAAGAGTTGCGAGGAGAAGCACAACTATATAAACCTTGGTTATGGTTTTAAGCTTATCTCTTATCAAGACTCCTATGCTTATGCATCCAGCTCCAGAGAAAACGGTTAGACCAAAAATCAAAGCTATTCTTAAATCTTGCACGATGTTAGATGTTAAAACACTGATCAACACGCCATCAATTATTGGCGAGGCTGCAAGGAAAAGCAGAAGCTTCTCCTTGCTCGCTATATAAAGTCCCGCTGATCACCTTTCAAAAGTCCAGCTGACCACCAGCCATCAGAATCACCAATTTAAAATAATTACCTAACAAATAAAAAGATTTATAAAAGAAAAAGAGGTAGGTAGATAAACATGGAAAGATCAAGAGGCATGCGAAGTAAGACAAGGCATAAGCTCAGAAAGGAAGTAAGAAGGAGAGGATTAATACCAGTAACAAGATTCCTGCAAAAATTTGAGATAGGGGATAGAGTGCATATTGTAATAGAGCCAAGCGTGCATAAAGGTCAGCCTCATCCAATCTTTCATGGCAAGACTGGAAAAATCGTTGAGAAGAGAGGCAAAGCTTATGTGGTTGAGGTAACCTGCGGGGAGAAGAAAAAGAAGGTTATTTGTTTGCCAGTTCATCTGAGGCTCCAGAAATGATAGGAAAGGAGATATTAGAGGAGAAGATAATCCCTCAAGCAGAGGTTAGAGAAATACTGGAAGAGATATTGAAAAACGAAGAAGAACCTGTTTATGAGCAGAAGGTTACTTTGGATTTTCTCAGAAAATTTGTGAAGATAAGTAGAGAAGATGCGGAAAAGGCTATAAAAGAGCTTCTCAATCTTAGCGAGAAAATAAAACCAAGGATAGCAGTAAAGCTTGTGGATTTGCTACCCTCTGATGAGGATGAGGTAAGAGCGGTCTTTGCAAAGGAGAGGTTTACCTTAACCAACGACGAAGTGGGGGAAATTCTTAAGGTTTTAGATAAATATAGACCTAAGTAGATGGGTGGTTAAAGTGGGGATGGAAGATTATGCGATTATTTTGGATTATTTACCATTAGGAAGACCCGATGATGAGCGTCCCCTCTATAAGCGCGAACCCATAGCCTTTGGAATTGGGGAGAAGTATTTTACACTGATAGAGCTTATACCAAAGAAAGGTGTCGAGCTTAAGCCTTATGAGCGGGTTTACATAGGCAAAGAAAAGCGCAATAAGATAGAGTATATTAAAAGAAGAATAACTTATGACGAGCTTAGCGCTGCCGCCAAATCAGAGTTACCCTATGTGGTTGAGAAAATCGTTGAGCAGAACGAAAAAACCTTTGTAGATTTTTTTAACAAAGCGGGGCCGATCACGACGAGGTTTCATTCTCTTGAGTTACTTCCGGGAATAGGAAAGAAACTGATGTGGGAGATTCTTGAGGAAAGAGAAAAAAAGCCCTTTGAATCATTTAAAGATATAGAAGAGAGAGTAAAAACAATCCCCGACCCAAAAAAGCTCATAGTAAAAAGAATTTTACTTGAGCTTGAGGAAAGTCGAGAGAAAGTAGGAAGAGGAAAATATAAGCTTTTCGTCCCTTCCTATCCGAGGAAGCGCAGGTGAACGTAATAAGGTTATACAACATAAAACCAAAAGAAAAGTTAGGGCAAGTTTTTCTGATAGATGAGAGAGTTTTAAAAAGAGAAGTAGAGTATGCAGAGCTTAGTAGCAAAGATGTAGTGCTTGAAATAGGCTCTGGCTTTGGCTCTCTAACCAAATTTCTGGTTGAAAAAGCTAAGAAAGTTTATGCGATAGAGAAGGACAGCACGTTAATAGAGGTTTTAAAAAGTTATATTATAGCAAAAAACCTTGAGATAATACAAGGTGATGCGCTCCGCATAACTTTCCCAGAATTCAACAAATGCGTATCTAATTTGCCTTATGTTATTTCTTCGCCAATAACCTTCAAGCTTTTGAAGCATGATTTTGAAAAGGCGATATTAACCTACCAGAAGGAGTTTGCAGAGAGGTTAATTGCAAAACCTGGAGAGAAAAACTATTCGAGGATTTCGGTCGCATGCCACTATTATGCAAGCGTAAGAATACTCGAGATTCTCCCACCAAGAGTTTTTTATCCCAAGCCAAAAGTAGCTTCGGCGATCGTGGAGATTGTAAAGAAGGAGAAACCATTTAACGTAGATGAAGAAAGATATTTTGCTCTTGTGAGAGATTTATTTTCTCATAAAAAAAAGACGGTAAGAAAAGCTTTGCTCTCTTCAAAAAGAATAGAGCTTGCAAAGAGCTTACCTTCTAATATCTTGGAAAAAAGAGTGTTCAAATTAGATCCCGAGGAAATAGCGGAGATGCTTGAGTATGAGAATTGAGGTTTTTCAAGAGGTCTATGAGCCATGTGATGATACTTATCTCCTAGCCAGAAACCTCGAGGTTAGAGAAAGCGACGAGGTTCTTGAGATAGGCACGGGCTCTGGAATTCTTGCGATAATTGCAGCGAAGAAAGCAAAGCGCGTTGTAGCATGTGACATTAACAAAAAGGCGATAGAATGTGCTAAGCACAACGCTAAGCTTAATAATGTAAATATAGAGGTGATAGAGAGCGATTTATTTAGCAATATAAAAGGAAAATTTGATTTGATAATCTTTAATCCTCCTTATCTGCCAAGTAGTCCTCTCGATAGAGAGGACGAATTGGCAAAAGCTTGGAATGGCGGAGAAACGGGCAGAGAAGTGATAAATAAATTTATAAAAGGAGCCAAAAAATTTCTCAAACCAAAAGGAAGAGTGCAAATTGTTGCTTCTTCGAGATGCGGGATTAAAGAAGTTATTCAAAAATTTCATGAAGAAGGATTTATAACAGAGATAATAGCTAAGGAAAGGCATTTCTTTGAAGAGCTTGTGGTTATAAACTGTCTCTTATACACATCTCCGAGCCCACGAGACTAGGCATGATCTCGTATGCCGTCTTCTGCTTGAA
>CBFDVL010000091.1:0-5669 GCA_965613365.1 uncultured archaeon
AAGCCTTCGTCGGCAGCGTCAGATGTGTATAAGAGACAGGTTAAAATGAACATCAAAGAGGAAGACGTTTGTGAAATCGCAAATCCAGTAAGTAGCTCATGGACTGCACTAAGAAACTGGCTTATCCCAAGTTTACTTGAGTTTCTGAGCAGAAACAAACACGTTGATTTTCCACAAAAAATCTTTGAGGTTGGAGATGCTGTTATAATAGATGAAACTCAGGAGACAAAAACAAAAACTATTAGAAAGCTCGCCTGTGCAATCTCGGATAGCAAAGTGAGCTATGAAGAAATATCCTCAAGTTTGGATGCACTAATGAGGAACTTGGGCATAGAATATAAACTGAGGAAAACGGAGCATGCAAGCTTTATTCCCGGTAGAGTAGCAAAGATAATAGCAAATGGCAAAGAAGGGATAATAGGTGAAGTGCATCCTCGGGTACTCAACAACTGGAAGCTTGAGAAGCCCGTGGTGGCGTTTGAGATGGAAATAGGAAGGGTTGTTTAGTATAAAAAATACAGCATTATGCCGAATAAGAAAGTTAAAAAAGCCGGTAAAACTAAAATTTTATAGACCTTTGAAAAACTTGCTTTATATAGCTTTACCGTTGTTGAAAAGCAGAGATGCATCGGAGTAAGTATTAATCCAAAATAGCCACTTTCATATGCCAGTATCACGTGACTCCAGTTTATGCCATTATTACTAATAAGAAACGGAATCAAAAAGGGATAAGCAATACCAACATACCCGGAGGCAATCCCTGTTATTACAGCGCTTATAAATGGAAGCAAGAATATCATAGCCAAGGGAGGGACGTGATACTTTTCGAGAAATGCAACAAAAATATTAATCGAACCAGAGGAAACCAGTAGTTCCCTTAAAACCATTATAAAATATATAAGTAAAGTCATACCAACTGGCGGAGATTTAAGGACTCTAATTATACTTTCTTTGTCCATTGTTGGCAGAATAATTAAGATAGCGACCAGCAAAGCATAGTAAAAAGGGATTTTAAATAAAATCCCAAGAAGTATAACAATTGTTATTGGGGAGGAAGAGATTAAAAAGCCTTTATAATCTTTTTCCTTCTTTTCTCTGATTTCATATTTGATGTTTTTCAGCATGAAGAGTCCTAAAATACATGTGAATAATGTAAAAGGAAACTGATGCTTTATAATATCGTGTATGGGTGCAGAGAGAAGAGCAGAGCTGAGTATTACAGCGGGGTATATAGGCCAAGAGTACTCCCAGATATGTCTAAACCAGTAGTTATAGAAGGTCATTTCCTCGCTTTTAAGTCCTATTTTATCCTTTAAAGGCTCTATCATTTTCGCTGAAACAAGAGCACCAGCAGGAAGAGGGAGCATGCCTATCAATGCAGGAATCGCAAATAAAACATATTTTTGATTGGTTAAAATGGTTTTGGTTGAATCTAAGAGCCTTTCAATAAACTTGTTTTCATGCATCATGTTAACAAGCAGAAGCGCTAAGAATACTATGAAAATCAAATCATAATGCAGAACAAAACCATTTATCCAAGAGTTAATGAATATTTTAAAGCTTACATGTCTTAAAGTTGCCAAGGATAAAATACCAGCTAAAATTCCCGCCTCTATATTTTTAATTTTTACGAATGTAAAAATTATAAGGAATACGAGAATTATCTTTAGAAACTCAAGCTCAAGCATTATCCAGGATATCTCCCGCCGTTTACATCAATAACTTCAGCGGTGATGTAATCATTCTCTATTAAAAACAAAACGGCATGTGCTACTTCCTCTGGTTTTGCTATTCTTTTTAGGGGTGTTAGCTTAGCAATTTTTTCTTTCAACTCTTCACTTATCATTTCTGTGTCAACCGCATTAGGAGCAACTGCATTAACAGTTATGTTATACTTAGCCAGCTCGCTGGCTAATGCATAGGTTAAGCCCAAAATTCCAGCTTTGGAGGCTGCATAGTGCACGCCTACCATACCCCCCATTCTTCCGGCGATTGATGATATATTGACTATCTTTCCTCTCTTTTGTTTTATCATATAAGGTACGACAGCTTTACAGCAATTGAACGTGCCCTTGAGATTTACATTCAATATCCTATCCCATTCCTCTTCGTCAATCTCAGCTATGGAGTATTTCTTAGAGATTACTCCGGCGTTGTTCACAAGAATATCTATCCTTCCAAACTTTTCAATGGTCTTCTCCACCATCTCCTTTACTTCATTAAACTTAGAAACATCAGCTTTAACTGCTAAGCCTTCTGCTCCACACTTTTTAACAAGCTTTACCACATCCAAGGCTTTTTCTTTGTTTTTTAAATAATTCACCACAACATTACATCTCCTTTCTGCAAGCTTTAGAGCTATCGCTCTTCCAATGCCTCGGCTTGCACCAGTAACTATTGCCACTTTTTTCTCAACCTTCATAAACAATAACATTAAAGAATAACTACTTTTAAATAAGTTAGTATGGAGGTTAGACTTAGGTTTATTCTCAAACCTCTTGCAAAACCGATAGTTGCTATTTTTCAAAAAACTCAAGCCCTCTCTTCAAAGGGAATAAAGATTGTTTCCCTGTATTTTCTGCTTGCAACTTCTTGCATTTTCGTTATGCTTGTACGGTATCCTTATTCACATAATCTTAAGCTTTTGGCGATAATATTCCTTTTCTTAAGCGCATTCTGGGATGAAGTCGAGAGGGAGTTCAATAGAACAAAAGGCTACTCGGATATTTTGGTCTTTACAGCACTTTTTTATTACTTATGTAATGAAACTTTTTTAGAAAAGTTTCTACCATTAAGATATCTCATAGTTACTTGGATTTTGTTGATGCTCGGCATCTTGATTTTACCAAGTTTTTCGGAAAGAGGGGGGTTTGATTATAAATCTGAGAGAAATCTGCTACTTTTCCTTTTTGCAGTAGCTGGCTATACTCACAAAGCGTTCAGCGAGTATTTATGCTATGGCTTTGCAGCTCTAACCATAGCGATTTACCTTTCTTTACTTCATAGCTTCCTTATTTTTAAGGGAATATCCCTTAAGAATATGATACGCTCAATCCCAAGACCGCATCTAAAACTACCAGAGATTAAACTTTCAAGCATTTCTACCAGAGAAAAAGAGCACGAAGAAGAATACGAAGAATATGAAGAGTTGCCGAAGTATAACTACACTGTTATAGTAACAGGAGAAGATGGCTCCCCATTGCCAAACGTTAAAGTTGAGGTCATAGGAAGTAATCAATATGTTACCAAGCTCACAAATGCAAGCGGCAAATGCGAGTTCTCTCTCTTCGAGGGAGAGTATAAAATAAAAATAAAACCTCAGGGATTCGTTGGGGTAGAAGAGGAAAGATATATATCTGCAGACTCTGGCGAAGTTTTTAGGCTCTCAAGACCGAGAGATTTGAATGTACTTGTTATGGATGCAGAAACAAACTTACCCTTGCCCAATGCCATGGTTACGCTGAGCTTAAAAGGCGAGCATCATAGGCAGGGCACAGATAACATTGGTATAGCCTACTTCACGAATTTAAAGGCAGAAGACTATAGACTAAGGGTAGAAGCAAGAGGTTACCAGATATTTGAGAGGAAGGTTAATCCTATAGAAGGGCATATTTCGGTAAGGCTCAAGAAATTCCCAGAAAGAATTTCAAATATCCTGTTTTCTCCCTGCTTGATAGAGTTTTCGAGAGGCCTTGAAAACATTCTACTCCAAGTTACGAGAGCTTACTTGGAAGAAGGCAAAAACGTTGTACTTGCTTCTTCTCCACCAGCAACCGCATTCTATGAAAGAAACCTGAGCAGAGTTAGAATAATAAACATCCCAACAAAAGGCGAGATTTCAGAAGGCTTAGCTACAATACCCATATCTCAGCTTGAATACTTTGATTATGTCATAGAGAGTTTAAATGAAAATTCAATTCTCATTTTTGAGCCGTTTTCAAAGATTATTTTAACGAAGGGATTTGAGGAGGCTTTGGGATTCCTTGATAAATTAATAAACAAGGCCGGAGATAAGCTTTTGCTATGCTTAAATCTCGCTTCAGTGGAAGAACCAGAGAAAATGGAGATAGAGAAAAGATTTAAAAGCATCTTCGTAATAGAAAAGGAAAAGCTCAGCAGAAAGAAATAGCTATATCCTAAGACAGGTATTGGCATATCCACAAGCTTTACATTTTTCGTTCATCTCAGCTTTGGGCTTTAGATTAAGAGCTGAATAAGTATGAATCGTAAAGATGACGTGCTCAATAAACTTCTTTTCTTTTTCATCATAAGGAATTTTAAATTCCTTGTTAAGATATTTTATTATACCATATCTAGGTCTTGAAAAGTTCTCCTCGACTAAAATGCAATATGATAAAAGCTGAGCAATGTTTGAAGCATAGGGATATGGGGGAGCTTTAGTAGCTTTAAATTCAAGCGGATAAAGGATATTCTCTTCCTCTATTATAAAGTCAGGTCTCCCAACAAGCATGTACTTTCTCGAGATTAAAAATTTCTCAACATATCTTGCGTTTTCTATTTTAAGCTTTTTGTGTAGTTTTGCTCCAGCATTCATTCTTTTCATTGCCGATTTAGAAGGAAAAAAGCCTTTTAAATTAAGATACCAAGATCTTGGACAAAAGACAAAGCTTGCTACTTCACTTGCAGAGACGTATCGCATCTTCTAATTTTTCTGGCGAAAAATTAAAAAAGGCTGTGGAAGAGCAGAGGAAAAGTATTCTAACGGACATGGTTTTAAGTTTAATAAATGCGAAGACCATCTAAAAGATACGCTTCGATATTTTTAAATATCTGAACATACGATATAAATCTGGTGACTTATATATGTCAGAAATACTAACAAAGGTTGGAAAAAAATTTGTTATCGTAATTCCTCTAAAAATTAGAAAAGAAGTTAAAATAAGAGAGGGAGATTTATTGAGAGTAAAGCTTGATGACCATCGCATTATCTTGGAAAAGATACCCGACCCGTTTAAAGAACTTGGCGAGATAATCGGCGAACCTTACAGTGAGGAAAGGGATGAGAAAAAAACCGAGGAGTGGTTGAAGCATGCCAGTAGTTGATACGGAATTTCTATTTGCATTAAACCCAAGGGATAAAAGACATGCAAAGGCTTTGGAGATGCTTTCGATGGAAAATCTCAAAGTTCCGGATACGGCCTTGTTTGAATTTCAGGCAGTATTAAGAGCTAGAGGTAAAAATGCAAGGGAAATAGCACAGGCTATGAAAGCACTAAAATATATATTTAGCAAAAAAATAAAAGAAGTTCAAACTATTAGTATAGATCTGTTTATCTTACAAGCAGAAATTGAAGAAAAGTATGGTTTATCCTATTTTGATGGTTTAATCGCAGCCTCTGCCTTATCTGTTGACGGAGTTGTTATTTCCAGCGATAAGGATTTCGATAGGATAGAAGAGCTTAAAAGAATTCCAATATAATGGTTTTAGGGTGCTCCCAAATTTACCTATAAAGCAAGCATAAATCGTGCTTTTCTCTTTTTGCAGTAGAGATGACAGAGACGTTAACGCCGCCAAAAACGTCCTAAAGTTTGGTCTGGGGAGGTTAACCTTAAACCTTAACCATAACCACAACCACAACCTTAACTAAAACTGAAGTGCTCCTTAGGGGAGCGGGGGCTGCCGTGAACCAGCCCGAACTACCGATGAT
>CBFDVL010000092.1:0-5664 GCA_965613365.1 uncultured archaeon
TTTGCAAGCTTTAGGTCTATGGAGTTTGCAAGTATCGTTACCTCTGGCGAGTAAACTCCCGCCGTTGTCGTTACCGCCGCCGTAGTAACAATGTTACCACCGATACCATAAACGCTTAGATGACTTAGATTAGCCCAGACATAGTTGTTGTTAACATCTACTCCGGCATCATAGACATAGGGACCATTCTCATTGCTATAATTAGCACCCTTGGTTATAGCCTTCCAAACAGAACCGTTCCACCAGTATAACTTAAGCTTGCTCTCATCGATGTTCTTACTCGCAACCTCGCTCGCATTGTAGTAAACCTTTATTAAGACCCAGCTTAAGTTACCAGAGGTTTCGTTAATGTTTGCACTCGGCTCAAAGGTTACGAATGTACTCAAAGCCTGCTCATTGCTTCCCAAGCCATAGGTTGAGCTTAGCGGATTTGTGTTTGGAGGAGTATCTGTATAAACGGTTATGTTAAGCGTGGCGTTTAATGCTTGAGTTGTGGTAAGAGTTATCTCAACGTCATCTCCAACCGTTACGTTGGTTTCGTTACCAGTAGCTGAGGAGGTATTAATAGTTAAGGAGGTTTCATTCTCAATTATATCCTTGGCTTCGTAGGTTGTCCAGTGATTGACCGTGAAGTTAAGAATACCCGCACCCCATGCTATGCCTTTGACCGGGCCGTTCAATGTACCATCATTGCCATATCCAGAGCCATCGCGCGTTATATTGCTATTGGCATCCACATCCTCAAAGTCATAGAATGCAACGAGGGTATCGCCATTGTATATTGAAACATTATCTATGTAACCCTTGAAGAACCTTCCGTTTCTTTCTTCTGAACCTATTCTTAAGTGAGCGTTGGATAAAGCGATTTTTCCGGTTTTGGCATAGGAAGCAACGAGCTTGCCATCGACATAAAGTCTCGCTTCTTTTCCGTCATAGGTGCCTTTGATGTGATGCCATTCGTTGTTGGATATTGTCACGCTGTAGTTGGTCAGCCATATCAATGTGCCATCTTGGAAGTGCAGTCCCATTTCAGGTCGGTTATAGACAAACACGAGCTGATAGGAATAGCCCACGTTGTCCTTGCCCCACTTGCTCACAACCGATGGTTGGGAGGCATATCTTCCAGTACCCGTGCCATTTTTGTAAACCCAGGCTTCTATTGTGAGATTTTCGGTAATGTCTAAGCTTGACGAGTCTCGAACATCTACATAGTCATTATAACCATCGAAGTATAGCGAGTTGCCAAAGCTCACGTTTATGCTTTTATTCAAAGGCTTGTCGTCGTAGCTCCATGGGTCAACAACGAGCTCTCCATTAGAATAGATCGCCGGCGGGTCATCGAAAGGCAGGTTATACATCGTAAGCTTCGAATATTTGTCCATCGCAGCCAAAGCATTTGCAGCAGTATTCAAAGACATCGCAGCTGAGGCTATTCTTAGGTTTTCTCCGAGCTGTTGCAAAGCATTAACCGTTGTTAGGTCGCAGAGGTTTATTCCCTCCAGAAACTCTATCTTGCCAAGCTTTGTTGTGTGGTTAGTCTCAGCGTAACCGACGAAGGTTAAGCTCGCGTTTGTGAAGTCTTGGATAGTAGTCCAGTTTGTTGTTCCAGGGCCAAGGTAAGGGTTGTAATTCTGAGGTTGAATATTTAGCACTGCTATGAATGTTGTGTAGTTATAGACACTGTAGTTGCCAGAGGGCATCGCTATGATTACTACAACTCTTCCGGGTTCGCCTGGCAATACATTTGAAGCATTAAATGTGTATGTCAGGTTATAAGTACCGTCTCCATTCGATGTGGCATTTACCAAGGTATTATTTCCATCTATTGCCGAGAAGTTTCCTTGTACCAACAAGCCATTCTCTGATAGGTTGACCCAGATTCTTATCGTGTTGTTTGTATTGTAGTAGTAGTAGAGTTTGGTGGGATGCGCGGTTGCTTTACCATCCCATCTCAATGCCCTTACCTCATGAAAAACTGGAGGAAGTCTTTCAAACAAGCCAAAGACGCTGAAGCTCGTAAGCTCTGCTATAACTTTGTTGCTCTCTTTATCAACATACTGTTTGGGAATCTTCCATGATGTACCATTATACTCGAGTATTCGAATATTATCCTCGCACTGAACTTTATTTTCATCATAGAACATCGTAAGGTTGACCTGAGCTGGAGTTGAGTTTGTTATGTTTATGTAGTAACCCAAAGCATTCCAGCCTTGTGGTGGAGATGCGGGTGCTGAGGAGGAGTTCACAGCTATATCTCCGGTATAGAAAATGCTTGTGTTTGTGTTGGTAAATAAATTCTGTAATAGATTGTTATCTCCCTTGTCGTTTTCGGTAAAGAAATCCCGTAAGTTATTGTAAATGGTATTACCAGTTATCGTAGTATTGTCTTGAGTGTCCAGATATATTCCATACTCATCATTGTTTGTTATCGTGTTATTTATCAGGGTATTATGGCTGTGAGGGACTTCAATACCCACTCCACAAGAGCAATTATTTATAAAATTGTTTCTTACGGTATTATGTGAGGAAAAATCAAGAAAGACGCCCACAACATAATTATTTTCTATGGTATTGTCAGTTAAGGTATTGTTGTTTGAGGAGCCGAGAGTAATTCCATATTTGTTGTTGTTTGCAATGTTGTTTATTAGAGTGTTGTTGTTTGAGTTGGAGTAGATATCTATTCCATACCACTTGTTGTCGTTTGCGGTGTTGTTTTCTAAGGTGTTGTTGTTTGATTCGTGGAGACGGATTCCATGGTTGTTGTTGTTTGCAGTGTTATTGGTTATGGTATTACTATTGCTGGATGTAACATAAAATACCACCTGCCTGACCGTTTCCATTCACAATATTGTTGGTTATTGTATTATTGTTACTACTGGACGTAATCAATATGCCTTCTCCATCATTATAGCTTACATTGTTATTGGATATAGTATTATTACTTGAAGAATACAAAGAAATAGCTTGGTCGGTATTGCTGTACAACGTATTGTTTGTTATATTACAATAGCCTGCGCTATTCATCCCTATACCATTTGCCCAATCTTTTATCGTTAGATTCTTAACAGTTACATTACTAACTATCCCCTCTGATATAATCCATACCCCATAGGTATTGGCGGTGCCATTCCCTCCTATAACATTATCATTTCCCTCAAGCACAACATCGCTTACGTTTATTTTTATCGCATAGCTAACATTCATGCTTGTGTTGCTTACGTTTAGAACATAGTAGCCGGGTGAAGCTATGTCGTAGGGTAAGGTGTTGATGTATACCGGCGCCGCTGATGCTTTTGGTAGAATTGTCAAGGCTACAAGAAATAATATCAGCACAAAAAACTTCTTTACAGGCATTATCCCCACTCCTTGGCAATTTTTATTTTTCTAAAATTAATTTTTCATACACAGAAAAATTTATTTATGAAAAATTTCATACCTTAGTATGAAAATGAGAAAAAGAACAACAATAGTCTTGGAAAAAGAAGATTTAAAAATTCTTGAGCCCCTGATAGAAAAAAATAATGGGAATGTAAGTGCGGCTATAAGAGAGATAATAAGAGGTTATCAGAATAAAAGGGAAAAATCAATAAGAGATGCTTTAATAACTCGGGGTTTGGCAATCATGCTACCGATGTCTTTCTTTATATGGTTCATCAGAGAAACAAAGGAAAAGAATTTCCCTCCAGAGCTTTGCATGCAGATAATCAAAAGGTATAGTAAGGTTTTAAACTTTAATATAGAAGACCTAAAAAATCCTGAAAAATATAACGAATTTATAAAAATAATGGGATATCCAGCTAAGGTCAGCATATCAGGAAAAGAAGAGCTTGATTTAACATTTGAAGGACATTCCTCGGATATATTGGATTTTCTAATAGATTTTACCGCTTCGCTATATGCAATGCCTCCTTTCAATCTGAAGCTTATTAACAGAAAAGAATCTCCTACGATGGTTAATGCATTGTTCAAGAAATAAGCTTTTCGACCTCGCTTAGATGCCTCGATATCTTTACGCTTTTCTCACTAACCTTAATTAGCTCGCCTTTCTCTATCACATAATGTTTTATTTCTATATCGAAATAATTCTTTATTTCTTCTAAGGCATGGTGAAGCTGCAAGCAATGGGGAGAGCCATCCATTGTAAGAACCACTATGCTTTTAACCTCTCTTTTATAAATTATTGCCATGAGCTTCTTAGCAACTTTGTTTATGTGATGCTCTTCCAAGCAAATGCTAAGCTTTGTTCTTCCTTTAAATTTCTCTAGAATCTCGGGATATTCTTCATCGATGCATGCGCTATAAATCAATATACGCCGAGAAATCTTCTTTGAAGTAACGCTTTTCCTGAGTAGCATATTCTTTTATATTCTTTGTAGCTATTATAAAAGATATAGTAGAATGTCAACTACTCCGCCCTGAAGGGCAGAGTTTGTAGGTGATTGCCATGCAAGTGCAAGTGCGAGACAACCCCTACATTAGGGCTGTTGACGAAGCCCCAACCTTGCCCAGCCCGCTGAGCAAGGTTAAAGGAGGCAACATAGTCAGCGTTATTTTGGTAGCCACAGCTAACGCAACGAAAGAGAGCCTGACTTCTTCGATTTCTTCTGTCAGTAGTTCCGCATCGAGGACATCTCTGAGAAGTGTATTTGGGTTCGACGTAAACAACCGGAATGCCTTTCTCCAAACACTTGTATTCAATCATCTGTTGAAGTCTGTTAAAAGCCCAGCTATGGAACGTTGCTCTCTGTTTCTTGCGATGCTTACACCTTTGTCTTATCCCGTTAAGCTTCTCCATAATAACCACAGTTCCTTTCTGCAAGCTGTTAACAAAAGCCCTGCTGACCTGATGCAATACTGTATTTGCCCAACGATGCTCCCTCCCGCTAAGCCGTTTGAGCCTTCTCTTTGCAGAGAAGGTGCCTTTTCGCTGGAGGGAGCTTCTAAGCTTTCTGAAGTGTTGCCTCCTATACTCAATTGGTTTACCATTAACACTAAAGCCATTGGAAGCTACCAAGAGCTTGTTGATCCCGATATCAACACCAACGGGATTATCCCCTCTGGGTTCAGTAACTTTGACAAGAACTGTGATGTGCAAATAAAATTCCTTGCTATCCCTTCTATAAACCAACTTGGCATCTCTCACAGGATTCTTCAAAAGCTCTCTTTGATAATCTCCGATAGCAAGCTTAACTTTGACCCTCCCGTAAATCGTGGATACGGAAGCTCTAAATTCTCCACTCCTGAGAAGAGTAAAGAGTCGTTTATCCAAATCCATAGAAAGCTGTCTGAACTTGTGTTGCTTCTTTCTGTCAGTCTTGTAAGACTTGGCAACTCTATCCCTTGCTCTTATCGCAAGATTCGCAGGCAAATTAAATCTCTCTTTAGTTTCGTAGTAAACAAGGCGGTGCAGTGCAACAGAGTTGTAAACTCTGTTATTCCAAGCTACCTTGCTTATGTAGTTGCAAGCATCTCCAAAAGCTTTAGTATCCATAAGCTTTCTGAATTCTTCCTCATCTGTTGCAAGCTTGCATACCACTGTTTTGGTAACTTCCATCAATATTCATATATGTGTTTAGAGTTTAAAAACCTTATGCTCTCCTCCCCACCCTCACAGGCTGTCTCTTATACACATCTCCGAGCCCACGAGACTAGGCATGATCTCGT
>CBFDVL010000093.1:0-5605 GCA_965613365.1 uncultured archaeon
ATAAGAGACAGATTATCACCTCATACCCCCTAGTGTTTTATGTGAAACTTGTATTTAAATTTTACGTGAAATATCTGTGAAATATCTTTGATAACATTAAAGAAAGCTCAAAAAGATACTTCATTCTGGTGAAAATGCCTAAGGGTTATTCTAATGTTTCTATCCCTACTGAACTTTTTAAGGAAGTTGAGAAGATAGTAAAGGATAAATTCTTAGGGTATCGTTCAGCTTCTGAGTTCGTTATAGAGGCTGTTCGTAGGAGAGTTGAGGAAATAGAAAGGTTAAAAATAGAGAAAAGAAAACTTTGATTATTAACTCCTCCATAGCTCTATCAAAAATCTTGGTATATCCTCCTCCTCAAGTATTGTTACATTTTTCGGATATCTCCTGTGGGGTTTTCCAGCTTTTACTTCTATTTTTAAATTTTTCGCTATGCAATCAATTTCATAGGAATTTCTATAATAGTATATCTCTCCGAATCTTCTTAATAGATGTTCCTGAACCACATTTTCAATTAAAGCTGAGTATAAATATTTTGTACCGCTCCATAAAGAAAAAATATTCATTAACAGAGGATCTCTAAAGAAAATTTTTCTTTCTTTTCTATATCTAATCTTATTTCCTTCTTTAAAATATGCGAAATCTAAAATATATAAATCTCTGATAAATTCAAGATATTCTTGAATAGTTTTATAGGAATAACCTGAGGTATCCTTGGCTATAGCTCTATAACTCAGTGGGGATGGAAGCTTAGATACTAAAGATGCGAAAGTTTCCTTTATTATTTCCAAGCTTTTATTAAAACGGACAAATTCTCCAATATAGGCATTTAATATGTGCGAAGAGGAAAAATCGTTGATTGTTAAAGGAAATCCTCCTGTTTCTAAATATTTTTTAAAGAGCTTTAAAACTCTATCATATTCTAATTTATAATATTTTATACCCATAATTTCTACATATTCTTTGAAATTCAGCGGTAAAACCTCAATAAATCTTCCTTTTCCAGTTCTACCAGGGAAAAGTTCAATATCTCTTCTCACTTTTAATGAGCTTGAGCCAGTTACGGTTACTACACAGTTTTGCAATTTTCCAGAATCTATCAAAAATTTTATAGTTTTCCACCAGTATTCAATACTTGTAACTTCATCTAGAAATATAAATCTGGTTTCTTTTTTATCAATTTCTAAGCATTCTTCAATAATCCTACGAAGATATACAAAATCAGGAAATGCTTCGCAGTCAATATAGACCAAGGCTTTTGGGTTTATATTCTTCTCTATCAACTTTTTTATGAGTAGTTTAATTCCTGTGGTCTTTCCTACCTGTCTTGGACCTATAATAAAATTCAAGGAGAAAGGTTCTAAGGAAATAAGATTAATCCAGTCTGGAATCCATTTTATTTTTATGGAATTATAATCAATTAAGTTTTTATCTCTTTGTTCCCATTGCTCATATATCCACCAAGGATTAGTATCTCTCAATATTTTTATATCCATGAGAATTTATACTTCTCAATAATATATAAAAGTTGCGAAATATTTAATAATTTAATACACCACCTCCACATCGCTAAACTTCGACTCTACCTTTACTTTTCCTTCGCCCTTCGTTACCTTGCCTATTACATCTGCTTTGAAATCCTTTATCTGTGATAAAACTTCTTCTGCATATTCTTTTGCTATGCTAAACACAAAGCCTACGCCGCAATTAAATGTCTTATACATCTGCTCGTCTTTAATTCCGCGATTATAAAGTTCTTTGAATATTTCCTGTGGGTCAAGGGCATGTTCTCTTGTTATTATTGCATCTGCTTTGAAAAGCAAGTCTTTTAGCTTAGTAAAAGCTCCACCAGTGATATGCATCATCCCTCCAATTTTGAAACTCTCAGAGAGTTTCAAGATTAAATCGCTGTATATTAAGGTAGGTTTTACCAGCTCATCTATGTAATTTTCAATCTCTTTGCCTAGGGTTTTCCTAACCAAGGTGAAACCATTTGAATGCAATCCATTGCTCTCCATCCCTATTAAAACCTCTCCAACCTGAAACCTGTTGGGTTTCAAATTTTTGATAAAACCTGAGACTGTTAAGCTAATTTCCATCCCAACGATATTATCGTGTATGGAGGTTTCACCTCCCGTTATAGCGATGTCTCTCTTTTTACACTCCTCTGATAGAACTCTAATAAGCTCTAAAATAGCTTCTTTGTCATCTTCTGGAAGAATTATATGGTTCTGAAGCTTATAGGGTATGGCTCTGATTAAAGCCAAGTCATTAAGATTCATCGCAAGCGCATCTAAGCAAGCGTTTCTAAAGGTTCTCTTTTTCCAGTGAAAAATGCCTTTTGTTCCTATACCATCGGTATGGTCTACCTCGGGATAGGAAAATTTCTTCTCAATCGTAGGATAAATGTTCTTACGAACATTTACATATTTTGTATCCCATGTCTGCTGAATAGCTTCTAAAATCTGCTTTTTATACGGTTTGGTTGGGTCATACATAAGTAGGTAGTTGGTAGAAAAAGAGTATAAATTTATCTGATAAAATAATCTAACATGAAAGTGGTGAGTATTATGAATTTGAAAAAATCTGAAGAACTATACAAGGAAGCTGTTAATTACCTCGTGGGCGGAGTTAATTCTCCTGTAAGAGCGATTAAGCCATATCCCTTTTTCGTTTCTCATGCCAAAGGAAGCAAGCTTTACGATATAGATGGCAATAAATACATAGACTACTGCTTAGCCTATGGTCCTCTTATATTCGGGCATGCCAATGAGAAAATAATAAACGAAGTTAAGCAACAACTTGAAAAAGGCTCAGCTTTTGGCACGCCTACGGAGATAGAGGTAAAGTTTGCAAAGGAGATTGTAAGCATTGTGCCTTGTGCAGAGCTTGTCAGATTTGTCAACTCTGGTACGGAAGCTACGATGTCGGCGATTAGGCTTGCAAGAGGTTATACTCAAAGAAATAAAATAATAAAACTTGAGGGAGGCTTTCATGGGGCCCATGATAGCGTGCTTGTTAAGGCTGGAAGTGGGGCAACAACTCATGCAGTACCAGACTCGCTTGGAATTCCACCCGAGGTAGCAAAGAATACCATCTTAGCTAAGCCAAATGACCCTGAGACTCTTGAGAGAATTTTCAAGGCTGAAGGTGAAAGCATCGCTTGCATGATTCTCGAGCCCGTAATGGGAAACATAGGATGCGTGCTTCTAGATAACGAGTATCTTAAGCTTGCGAGGGAGCTTACTCAAGAGTATAACACTTTATTAATCTTCGACGAAGTCATAACTGGATTTAGATTAGCTTTAGGCGGAGCTCAGGAATATTTTGACATAACTCCAGATTTAGCAACTCTTGGAAAAATAGCTGGAGGAGGCTTCCCCATTGGAATAATCGCTGGGGAAAAAGAGATAATGGAGAGCTTTTCACCTCTCGGCAAGGTTTACCAAGCTGGAACCTTCAATGGCAACCCCGTTTCTCTAACTGCTGGCTTTACGGCGGTTAAATTGCTGAAAGAAGAAAATGTAATAAAAAAAGCTAACGAAGCGAGCGAGAAATTGAGAAAAGGAATAAAAGATGTTCTCGAAGAGCTAGAGCTAGAGCTTGCTTTGAATGGTATAGCAAGCATGACCACGCTCTTCTTCACCGAAGAGGTTAAAAACTATGAACAGGCTTTGAAAAGCGACAGAGAGAAGTTTATGCTCTTCCACAGAAAGCTCCTTACCCAAGGAGTTTTCTTACCGCCTTCGCAATTTGAAACATGGTTCACAAGTTATAAACATGGCGGAGAAGACATAGAAAAAACTGTAGAAGCTATGGAGAAGGCTTTAAAAGAGCTTTATGGATAGTGGGAAGAATGCGACTAATCGTAGGAACGAGGGGAAGCAAACTCGCTATAGCTCAAACAGAAGAGGTAATAAAGGCTCTCAGCAAAAAACTTAACGTCGAAGACGTTAGAATAGAGAAGAAAATAATCAAAACGAGCGGAGACAAAATAAAGAATTCGCCTTTATCTCAGATAGGAGGAAGGGGACTATTTACCAAGGAAATTGACTTAGCATTGCTCAGGGGCGAGATTGACTTCGCTGTTCATAGTATGAAGGATTTGCCCACTATTTTGCTCGAAGGTATTGAAATAGCTTGCGTGCCAAAAAGAGCTTCACCCTATGACGTTTTCTTTTCAAGAGAAAAGAAAAAACTTGAAGAGATGCCGAAGAATGCTGTAATAGGCACAAGCAGCACAAGAAGGAGAGCCCAGCTTTTACGCTTCAGGAGCGATTTTAGGGTAGAGCCATTGAGGGGAAACCTCGACACACGAATAAGAAAGGTTCTTGAGGGAAAATATGATGGAGCTATTCTTGCAGAAGCTGCGATTCAGAGACTTAACCTTAAGATAAGCTACCAGAGACTTGATTTTTTACCAGCTCCAGCTCAAGGCGCTCTCGCAGTAACGTGCAGAAAAGGCTCAAAACTCTGCGAACTTCTTAAAACTATAGAAGATACTGATTCAAGAAGAGAGGTTTTCGCAGAGCGAGCTGCGCTAAGACATCTTGGTGGAGGATGTCAAGTGCCAGTAGCAATATTAGCAAGGGTTAAAAACGATATAATAAGTATTAAAGGAGCAGTTATAAACGAAGGTAGAGAAATAAGAACCTCAATAAAAGGAAATGCTGAAGATTATGAAGAACTTGGAAAAAAACTTGCAGAAAAACTTTTGGAGATGGGAGCTGAAGAGCTACTCTAAGTTTTTGCTCTTTTTCTTATCACGTAAGAAAAAATTCCCGCAAGCATTAGAAGATAAACCATCATGGCTTTATAAGGAGTTCTTTTTACTTTAAAGGAAAAAGAAAATCTGGGATTCTTACCATGGTAGTTTGCCCTTATTATACTTTCCTCCTTATAATACCTACAGTTTATGCAAGTAACTTTATATGCTTTCTCTGGAATTTTAATCTCTCCTCTGGCAATTCCGTAAAGAGAAACATACCTCCTAAAATCTTTGGTTTCTAAATGAATGGGGAAATGAAAGCGATAGGTATTGCTCCATAGCCCTCTACCTCTGTGAACTACTCCGCCCTTACGGACGGAGCTTCTACCTTCAGAGGCATTGACCTCATCATCGGTAGTTCGGGCTGGTTCACGGCAGCCCCCGCTCCTTCAAGGAGCACTTTATTTAACCTCTCCAGACCAAAATTGAGGATGTTTTTGGCAGCATTAACGTCTCTATCATCTCTATGTCCGCAGTTTAAGCAGAGGAATTCTCTATCGTTGATCTCGGTTTTCTTAGAACCGCACTCAGAGCATCTTCTGGTTGACATCCACTCGTTAACGATTATCGCCATGTTTCCGTGCTCCATCAGCTCTGTTTTTAGTATTTCGGCAAATTCATGGAAAGCCCAGTGATTTACTCTTTTTCTTAACTTGCGATTGCCAGAACCCTTATAGTGCTTATCCATTCTTATGTTTTTGGGAAGTCCTATGAATACAAGCGCGGATTTATCGAAACCAAAAATATGCTCATGGTCATCTCTGGAAATGCAGTCTTATAGAATACACGATAGAAGACTCCTATCGAGCAAAAACTGGACATTGCGTAGTTCAAGCA
>CBFDVL010000094.1:0-5318 GCA_965613365.1 uncultured archaeon
ATTCATAGCATGTTGTTAACATATAAGTAATTTACCCGCCCGCCACCCCTTGAGTATCCCCTCGCTTTCGCAAGGGGTCTTGCAAGCAACGGGAAGATAAACTTATCTTTCAGTATTTGAAAGGTAAATTTTTTTTAAACGTTAGAATTTTAATTTAAAAATATGTCCATACATGGTTTTCTAAACCAAGAGTTCATAGAGAAGACAAAACAGATAGGAAAAATAATAAAAGAACATTCTGGGGAGAAAATGGTTATAGTCCACCATAACGACGCCGATGGAATATGTTCTGCCGCTATTCTCTCAAAGCTCTGCGAACTTCTTGGATCTAAATACGAATTGATTTGTATTGAGAAAGTTCATCCGGTAATCGTTGACAACATACATAGCAAGCATGAGGGGAGCGTTATTATCTATACAGACCTGGCAGGTCTTGCAGCAAAGATGATAGACAGAGTAAATGCTGGAAGATGTAGGGTATGGATTATAGACCACCATCCTGCCGAGCACGTTGAAACAGAAAGTGTATATGTGTTCGACCCTGAGCTTTTTGGCATTTCTGGAGACACCTTTGTTTCAGCCTCAACCCTAAATTACCTAGTTGGCATGAGTGTGCATGAAGAAATGAAGAAATACGCATACCTCGCTGTTATAGGTTCGGTTGGTGATTATCATGATAGATCTGGTGGAGTTCTCGGCTTGGATAGAGCTGCCCTTGAAGAAGCCATAGACTTTGGCGAGGTTAAGATAAAAATAGAAGGTCATAGGGAAAGGTACTACATCAACTTCTTTGAGGAGTTCGCAGACGTTATCGCCCAGAGATTGACCACGCTTGGAGTAGTGGCTTATGAGAAAAAAGGATACAGAATGGGTCTGAATGCATGTTTAAATGGCTTTGATGAAAATACCATAAAGGAGGTTGAGAAGCTCAGGGAAATAAAAGATAGAAAATTTGAGGAAGGTATAGAAATGCTGAGAAGCAAGGGGTTGCGCATGGAAAAATACACGCAATGGTTCCATCTTGAAGATTTATTCTCCCCGATGGGCGTCAAAGCGGTGGGCGAGTTCTGTCAGAAAATAAAGGACATGAGCTTCGTCGAGGAAGATAAATATTTGCTTGGATTTCAGGACTTCCCAAGTTATATCCCCGACCTTGGGGAGTTTAAGTTTAGCGTTGTTAAGCTGAGTGGAAGAACTCCGGTATTGCTTGAGAGGAAGATTCTCGCAGGACAAGCCCCTGGTTTGGAGATACTCATACCCGCCGCAAGCCAAGCTGTCAACGGCATTGCAGATGCGACGCATAGAATAGCTGCCGCAACACTGATTGATAAAGGAAGAGAAGAAGAATTTATCAAAGCTTTTGAGAAGAAGGCAGAAGAGGAGTGGAAGAAATTTTCTTAATCTTTCTCATAATACAAAATCGCCATTAAAGTACATATTACCGCTCCGGCAATAAAATACTGGAACGAAGGAATATCCCTAGCTACTGTATAAACTGAAACTAATCCAAGAGCTATGCTTATTGCTGAATAAAGATAAAAAATCTCCTCTTTTTTAAGCTGCTTTTCTAAATAAAACATCGTCATTAGTAAAATTACAACGCCTGAAATGAATATATATCTCGGCTCCATTTACTTTTTCCTCCCTATGAATGTAATTTCATTTTTTGTGTTGTATTTAAGTTTTATTGTTTCTATTTTTTCTATGTTTGCTTTGGCAAATTTTTCTTCAATTTCTTCAATTATTTTTTTGCTGAATCTTTCCATTTTTATAGTATGGATTAAGTGTCCTTTATCTTTAAGGAACTTATTAGCCAAGCTTATGCTCAGCTCTGCGCTTTCAAAGTCTAATATGTTTGCATCGTTGGTAATAACATCTACTTTCTCGCTAAGCTCTAACTCTTGAGCCTTCTTCTTTATATGCACCACGTTTTTTATTTCCCTTACCTCCTCGTCAAGCTCCGCGGGATCTACAGCTATTACCTTTTTTACTCTTTTGCTCATTTCTCTGCTCCATCCACCAGGAGCGGCGCCTATGTCTAAGACGGTTTTTTCCTTAGAAAAAACAAAGGGATATCTCTTGATTATCTCGCGGATTTTCTGCTCTGCCCTTGAAATTGGTCTTTTTTCGTGTATCCACCTCTTTTCGAACTTGGGCTTTTTAACAATTATTTCTCTCGGAGAAATAATTGTTAAGCAAGCTTTGTTTTGAATTATCTCTATGATAAATAAAATATCGGGATTTTCTAAGTCTACTATGCCGCCTTTCTCTTTTAAAGCTTTGCCAACTTTAATTTCTATATCTTTGCTCGTGAAACTATGCTCCCCCCTTCGTTTACACCTTACCGCAAATCTTTTATTCTTTACATCATAGTTAGAGAAGAATTCTATGAACTCCTTTTCTTCTGCCTTGGTTATTTTATCTACCAGCAAAATTTTTCTTATGAAGCTGGTTTCTTTTGAGAAGATTTCTTTTATTTCCTCCCTTTTTAAAGTTGTGCTACCGAGTAAAACGCCTTTAAAGAAGGTTGTTTTTACCTTTATTTTTCCTTCTGAGATTCTTTCTATTTCTTCTATTGCCTGCTTTTCAAATCCCGTTGGTGTGGTTATTAAGAGATGCATAGGCTTATACCCACCAAAATCGTGAGAGAGAATAATAAATTAGCGATTTGATCATCGTAGGATATGCTTGCAAGTCTAAATTCTCGCCTATGGTTTTTAAGAAAATCTGTGATTTTCTTAGAAGGGAATAGCATCACTCCACTTGGATTCATAGCATCAAGCAACCAATGAGAGAGAAATGCAAAAAAGGCAATTAGAGCTATAGAAGGGCTATGAGTATATAAGAATATTGGTAAAGGGAGAAGAATAACTGAAAGCAAGCTATGGGTTAAGCCAGAGCGATGCTGGACTGGTAATAATATGTCAACATCCTGAAGAACTCCAAATACTCCACCAAGCAACATCATTTTTATATTTGTGCCTTTAAGCACAATCACTGCTGAAAGCACGCCTGCAAGAAAGTGAGTATATCTTCTCAATTTTCTACCCTCTCAATTTTTTACCTCTTTCAAGGTAAAAAATTATCGAGTTTAGTTTGGGTCAAAATTTGACTTCTCTTTAGATATTCTTCCAAAGGTAGTTTAAGTCTCGACCTTATACTTTCTAATGCTTCGTTGAGCGTTGAAAAAACTTCTGGTTTTTTCTTCAGAGCTCTTCTAACATTTTCTCTGACCTCCCACACTCCAACTGGCATTATATATCCCTCGTAAATCTCTCTGAAAACCACTACGCTTGCTTGCTTTCTCATCTTAGATAAGCCTTCCGCTACCGCTAGACGAGTAGCATAGTAGCCCCCTCCCTCGCTTATGGCATAGGTAGTTCTTCCTCTATAGCCTTCTCTCTCAACATTTATCGCTGGCTTGGTATAGGCTAAGGTCCAGAGCGTATTTGGTGCCCAAGCTTCAAAAAGCTCAAATCTCCATTTTCCAGGCATTAGCAAAACCTCAAAGTGATTGTGCAAGTATGTATTTGAGTAAACATGGTAATCAACTATCTCCTTATAATTTTTAATCTGAGAGATTAAAAATTTACCCACTATGTCGTCTATGGCTGTAATGCTCCATCTTGTGGGCACGAGCTTTCTTCTCTGTTCTTCGCCCAAAACTCCAGAGGAGAACACTCTTGTTATATAATATACGTCAAAGCCATAAGAATATAGCTCTGCAATTGCTTTAGTAGCCTTTAATTCCTCTTCTACAATGGTATCAACTTTTTTTGGTATTCTGGGATTTTCTGCTATCTCGAAATTTTTTAGCTCGGCAGTTGGTCCTAAAGGTTGAGAAATTGGAGAAAAGCTTATAGTATAATTTGGTTTTTTCTGGAAATGCACTTCTGTATCTATTGGTTTAAAGGAGAGCGCCACCTCTTGAGCTTTCTCAACAAATTTGCTTTTCTCTCTAACGTTGTGTCTTGTTTTTCCTCTTATCAAAATAGATCTAAGCTTTATTATCTCCTCAAAGTCTAAGCCATACCACTTCGCTGGATCATCGAGAATTTGAGAATTCTCATCCTCAATAGAGGTTAAGGGACCTACAAAAACCTTTGGATAATTGCTATGCCCCACAAAAATGCTTGGAGAGGGTCCAAACAAACTTTCCTTAAGCTTTGGTTTTACCAAAGACTGAATGCTTATCTTGGCAAGCAAAGGGCAAGAGGGTCTCCCACAGAGCATTCTACTGCCTTTACAGGTCAAGCAAATCTCTCTGCTCATGGGGCGATACTTTACTATGGCTTTTAATATTTCGCAACTAAGCTTTTTCATCCCATCTTTCTCTCTGTAAGAGGGAAAATATATAAGCTTCTTTTCCGAGAGCGTGGGAAAAGTGACTACGTTGAAGAAACTCGTATTCAAATCTAATTACAATATCTTGAAATTTTTGGGTACCAAAATACCCAAAAAATTTAAATATTTGGGTATCAAAAACCATCATGGATATATTTGATTTTAATCCTTGGTGGGAAACAGGTAGTGTTGAGAGAGAATTTAAGAAAAAAGTGAAAAGGGATCTTTTTAACTCTCTAAAACAAAATATTGAGAAGAAGACAATCGACACTATTATTGGACTAAGAAGAGTAGGTAAAACAACCTTAATGTATCAACTCATTGATTTCCTTCTCAACAAAGGTGTTGATCCAAAAAATATACTTTATTTTTCATTTGATATTGAAAAAGAGAATTTAAAAAGAGTTATAGATGAATATGAGGAAAAAATACTCAAAAAAAGACTAAGAGAATGTAGAACTTATCTATTTTTTGACGAAATCCATAAACTTGATGACTGGGCGAATAAAATAAAAGTACTTTATGACCTAAATCCTAATGCAAAAATAATTTTGTCTGGCTCTGCAAGTTTGAATCTGATGAAAGATTCAAAGGAAAGTTTGGCTGGAAGAGCAAAGTTCTTTCTTTTAAGACCCTTAACCTTTACAGAATTCCTAAGGCTTAAAGAAGAGAAAATCCCTGATGAATCTGAATTTTACATACATGAAAAGAGGATAAGAATTCTTTTGAGAAAGTTTTTACTTAGAGGTTTTCCCCAAACTATAGAAATGAGCGACAGGGAAGCTATGGAATATGTAAGGGAACTTGTTATTGATAGGATAATATACAGAGATATACCTGAAAGTTTTAATATAAGCGACACCGAACTACTTGGAATTTTAATGCAATACATATCAGAAAATCCCGGGGTAATAATAAACCTATATTCTTTATCAAGAAATTTGGGTAGGAGTAGGAAAACGGTTAGAAAAGCT
>CBFDVL010000095.1:0-5308 GCA_965613365.1 uncultured archaeon
GACTCTAAGCACGGATTTTAATGCCGTTACAAAGCTTTCAAAAATTTTTAATGCAGAGGTCAAACAAAACTCTATAACTTTTATGGGAATAGTGCTAAACAAAGATGGTTCTTTCTTTTTCTCTTTTTCTGACGAAAAAGAGAAGAATAAAAAACTTTGGGCTTTACTTTCTCTTGTTGAGAGAGCTATGAACTGCTTTTCATGCGGCGTTTGCGAAGCTCAGTGTAAGCATGATGCAATCGCCGTTAATGGCAAAGTAGAGATAAAAGAGAGTTGCAAGCATTGCTTGGCTTGCCACTACTCATGCCCAATAGTTAAATACCGCGTTAACCGAATTAAATTTATACCTAAAAAACATAATTAATATTAAATGGCGGAGAAAATAATGGTTTGCAACAAATGTGGAAAGCTTTTTAGAGTTAAAATTTCAGGCGATGAAATAGTCTGTCCAGAGTGTGGTAGCTCCGATGTCTCGAGTATCTATAGGAAATACGCAAGACCTGAGTAGCTATTTAAAAACTGGGGAGATCGCAAAAAGCATAAAAAAAGAGCTTGAAAAAATAATTAAACCGAAGATTAAACTTTTAAAAATAGCGAAGTTTGTTGAAAGTAAAGCTACTCCTGCTTTTCCATGCAACCTTTGCTTAAATGAGATAATATCATTTTATACTCCACCAAAAGGAGATACCAGTAGCTTTGATGTAGGGGATGTTTTAAAAATAGACTTTGGAATTAGGTTGGGGGATTATATCGTGGATAATGCTTTGACTATAGCCTTTCATAAATCCGAGCTAATAGAAGTATGCGAAGAAGCATTAAAAAAAGCCATAGAAGTTATAAAGCCTGGTGTTACAACTTGCGAGATAGGAGCAAAAATTCAGGAAACCATTGAAAGTCAAGGCTTCAAAACCTTTAAAGAACTTTATGGTCATAGCATCTCTAAGGGAACTCTCCATAGTTTTTTAACAATTCCAAACGTAGCTACGGAGCATGGTGAGAAAATAAGAACTGGAGAAGTGCTTGCTATAGAGGTTTTTGTAACCTCTGGAAAAGGAGAAATAGACACCTTAAAAAAAGCCTATATCTACAGATTTGTGAAACCAGTAGAAAGCCGGCTTTTTAAAAGATATAGTTATTATCCCTTTGCAGAGAGATGGCTCGGTGATAAAGAAAAAGAGGAATTGAGTATATTAATTAAAGCTGGCAAAGTTTATCCACTTTGCTTAATTGTCGAGAAGAGCGATGCGAAGGTTGCTCACTTTGAAGATACAGTTGTGGTTACAAAGCGTGGCTGTAAGGTTATAACATAACCACAATTTTTAAGTAACATTTTTTTTTAAATTATATATATGAGGTGATAAAATGAAAAAAATAAGAATACTATTAGTGACTTTATCTATATTAGTGCTACTAAATATTGTCTACGCAGAAGAAAACTCTGTTATGTATTTGATAGGTGAAAAAGCTGCTATTAAAGCAATGGAAGAGCTAAAATTCGAAAAAGGCGATACAAACATTCTTTTAATGACAGATGCAGGATATGTTCCAGAGATCGAAGGATATACAACCGAAAAAGCGTTAGATGGAGTAGCAATAACTAGCGGGGCTTCAGTTGGCAAGAGAAATCTTATAAATGTTCACCGTCCATACAATGCTCCATTGTGGTTTGCATTCTTTGATAAAGAGAGCAAGAAGTGTATTTACTTGGAGGTCAACGGCAAAGCTGTGAAAACATATCTTGACAAAGAGGATATAGAAGGTTTCATGAAACTAAAAGATGAGGAGATTTTCTCAAAAATATCCATCGAGAACATAGATGCAGACAAACTACTTAATTCACCCGAAGAATGGCAGAAAAAAATGGATGCAAAGGTGTTTGGAGGCAACGAATTTAGTATAATAACGATAGCAAATGTTTGGGCTGAAGATATGCCATGGGAATTGTTAAGGTCTGCCGAATTTCACAACCATATATGTCCGGGGTTAACTTCTGGGTATATGATTGCTCAGTATTTAAAGAAAGAGCTACCCCTTGGAAAAGGCGAGGAGTACCAAATACTCGCAGTACCTCCCTGGTGCAAGGACGATGCTCTTCAGGTAATATTCGATTCTACTGTCGGAAAAAGAAGAATGGTAGTAAAAACGGTTAAAAAGCCAGTACCAAGCGATTTAGCGGGGATTTATATAAAATGGAATAAAAAAGAAGGGAAGGGAAATGGAGTTGTACTAACTTTTGACTGGGGCAAAGCCTGCAAAGATGCCGGCATAAACCGTGCAGACTTCAAAGACTTCAAAAGCTACAAGTGGTGGTGGGCTAGGCTTAAGCTCGACCTGTGGATGATGGATTACTTGGACAAGCCAGAATATCTCATCTCAAAGGCGGCAGAATTTGAAGTAGATGGTGAAATGCTCAATAAACTTAAAACCGCGGGAGTTAATCCATTGGAAGAACTTGGTTTTGCGCCAAAAACAAAGGAGGTTGTAGAAAAAGAGATACCCGTGGTTCCCAAGTGGGTTTATGCGATAATAGCAACACTACTGGTGGTTACGGCAATATCCATAGCCTATGCTTATAAAAAACCCAAGTAAAATTTAAATATTAGTAGCACTAAAAAAATACAAAGGTGAAAAAGATGTGTGCTCCAGTCTCTGTTACAGCAGTAAGTGCTGCAGCAATGGCACAAGCAATGTTGGTGAGCAAGCTTATTGCCTTAAGTTTGGTTGTTTCAAGCATAGCTATAAATTTCAAAAATGAAGCAGCAAAGTGCCTGAGATGGTTCTAAATTTTTTTTCTTCTTTTTTTAGATATTTAATTTTGCAGATCGAGGCTACAAATTATTGCAATTTAAACTGTAAGATATGTATGCGTAGTAGAATAAATTATCCTAAGGGTTACTTGAATTTCGAAACATTTAAGGAGGTTTTAGACTCCTATAACTTTAAAAGTGTCTCTTTACATGGTTGGGGGGAACCCCTGCTAAATCCAGAACTTTTCAAAATGATAAAATACGCAGAGGATAAAGGCATACCAGCAAGTATAACAACAAATGCAACTCTCTTAAATGAAAATACAATAAAAAATATCTTTTCTTCAAATTTAAGCGAGATAGCCTTTGGTATATATAGTGAAGAGCGATTAAACGAGGTTAAGGACAATATAAAGGGATTAATAAAAGAAAAGAGAAATAGAAAATCAAAAAAACCAAAAACTTACTTTGATATAACAATATATGCCGACAATATTGATGAAATCCCTGAATTAATAAACAATGCAAAGAAATTGGGTATAGATGAGATAATCCTGCATAGGCTTTTTAATCTATATAAAGTTGATAAAAGCGTGGAATACATAACCAGAGATGAAGAAAGAAAGTTGTTTGAGAAGTTAAAAAAAATAAAGGGTATACCCATTAACTTACCAAAGCCGCACACAATCCCATGTAGAATAGTGAAGCTTAGCATTTTTGTAACGTGGCATGGTAAGGTTACTCCCTGCTGTTTTTTGCCTGAATACTTCATAGGAGATGCTAAAGACGGTATAAAAAAAATCTTAACTTCTCAAGAATATAAAAATTTCATAAAAAATATGGACAATCATGAGATATGCGGGAGGTGTATATGGTGAGTTATTTTTCTGTTAAGGAATTTTCTACAATGGGATTATTTGCACTTTTAAGCTCTCTTATCAACTTTACTTTTCCCATTAAACATATAACAGAGATTTTTAATATCCCCGGACCGGCCTCTGGTATGTGCATCTTTGGAGGAATTATATTTGTTTTTTGGATATGCTTGGCACATAGAATTATAAAAAAGAGGTATTCTGCGATACTAACTTCCGTATTTATCTCAGCTTTTTGTTTGTTTTTTTCTCCCTGGTATGGAGTAGTCTCTCCATATTGGTTCGGAATTTTTGGGGTAATTGCTTTAGTAGCCATTGGGATAAGTGTTGAGAGTATAAGATACCCAATTAATGGAGGAATAGGCAATATGCTGGCATTATCTTTAACTTGGATAGCGCTGGCCAAGTATGCCAAGGTTTACCCGCCATCGAGTCTAATACCTTTGCTATTGGTTGTTTCTTTTCTCTCAGGATGCTTGGGAGCCTATCTTTCTCTAAAATTTGGTCAGCTTCTCCCGTCTGAAGACGGGAGCTTGCTCTCGGAGGAATTAAAATGATGCCATCTAACCTCCTCACCGAGCCAGACGCGGGGGCTGACATCCCCGCCAGCTCTGGAACACTGGGGCTGGGTGCAGATGGCTTTAGAAGAGCCTGTGCCCCGCTCCAGAGCCAGAGTAGCTATGTTAAGGGAGGCGGTTCTATCGGGATTTGCCTCGTAGCCACATTTGCACTTGAACAGCTTTCTCTTTCCGTTGAAGAAGATCCAGTTTTTCTTAGATGTATGGCCACATCTAGGGCAGAGCTGCGATGTTCTTGCAGCCGGGACTTCAACAACATCAATGCCGTGTTGCCATGCTACGGATTGGATAGCTGTTCTGAATCTGAATTTGGCGAGAGGTATTCGATGTATCTTCCTGTTAGCTCTCTTAAACTTCTTACCCTTTCCATTCCTCTTTCTGAGGTTCTTGAGGTTCTCGATGGCTATGACTGCACTGTATTGCCTTGCGATCTCAACGATTTCATTTGCGATCTGCCATATCCTTGTGTTGATGAAGTTTCTTTCTTTACCTTTAAGCTTCCGCAAGGCTCGCCGGGCCTTACGGCTTCCCTTATCTGCATAGCTTTGCAAAATCATTCTTCGCTTCATGAACTTCCACTGCTTGTGCCATATATCTTGACCAAAATACAACTGTTTCAGAACTTTTCTATCATCTCTCAAAACCGTCAAAGCAAGGCTACCGCTGTTAACATCAACTCCTACAGCCGCTTGATAATACTGCTTAACCTTAACCTTGAACTTCTTTCTGAGATTTGCGATGATAACAATAACATAATGACCGTTCTCCCTGTGCAGTCTGAACTGAGTGCATTTCCAGCCATCGTTTATGTGCTCGGCGAATCTCCTGTAAGCACCATCCCGCCTGATTGGCAGGGCAATTCTGCCATTGCCATTGCCATTAAACGAGGAAATTACGACAACGGGATTCCCTCTATTGGTTTCAGCAAATTTTCCAGAACGGGGGATGTTAAATCTAACAGTAACTTGCTTAAATTCCTCTTTAATTGTTTTGTAGTTCTCCCATACTTGATGTATGCAATCAACGAGGATTTGGGAGTGGAGATTGTATTTCTGCTTGATAACAGGATAGGAGGCTGTCTCTTATACACATCTCCGAGCCCACGAGA
>CBFDVL010000096.1:0-5299 GCA_965613365.1 uncultured archaeon
ATAGACACGCTGTACGAAACCGTTATAAACTTCATTAAGAACGGTAGGATATGACGTAAGCGGGATCGCCGTATACGTAACTTAACTTATAAAAAAATAAGGTAAGTTAAAGCTGTATTTTCTCAACGATTATCTTACCATTCTGCTCGTAGACTTTTACGTAGTCTCCCTTATTAAGCCTCAGCCTTTCCCTTAGAGCTTTAGGAATGCAGACGTATATGCTGTGTCCGTATTGCGTAAGGGTCACCACTTCCATGTGTACAACTGCATGACTGTGCATATAAACCTAACGGTAAAGACCGAAAAGGTTATATACCCTAAGGTGCATAGGTAGGATTGAGGTGGTGTGTGAGGTGAGAAAGATGGGATGGGTGAGGCAAAAGGTGTTGGGTGTTAAGCCTTTGTATGTGTACAGGGGTTTAAAACAGTATTGGTACATAGCACAGCTTCAGCTACAAAGCAACAGAGGTAAGCAGTATACGCTAAACATCGCCGTACCAATTACTTGGCAAGGCGAATACCTACAAAAATACATCAATGCAATTAAGAACAAGATAGAAATCAGAGACGAACACCCGAAGGGAAGAATCTTCGAGTGTGAGTCAATCAGCAAAACGAATGTCAATCAGGAAACAACAATAATCGATGTTCCAATAATCGGTGAAGCAGAAGCACAGATTTGCAAGGAGCTAGGTGACAAGGTTACTATAAAGCCGTTAGAGTCTGTTTTGGTTAATTTCGATGCCAGAAGAGTAGCTTTTGAGTGGAGGTGAGTGAGATGGAGTTCGTTAGAGCGGATGAATTGGTTGAAAAGATTGTGATAGAGTTCGCAGGAGTGTACGGATTGTACAACAACGACGTACTTTCTTACGAAGACGTCTTGGATTACATCGACAACAATGTGGTGATCAAAGACCTCTTCGTTAAGTACGTCCTCGAGAAGGTCAGAGACGAGCTTGAGAACTTCGATCTCAGCGATTTCGTGAATCTCAAGGGTGTATTCTGTCCGTTTAGCGGAGCTATCAGCGAAGTAATTGACGGATTTGTCGATTGGCTTAAGCTAAAAGGTTATCTCTAATTTTTTATAAAAGGTAGGTGGTTAAAATGTGCGGTTGGTATAAGATTGATCCAAAAGACGTTGAAGAGGCAATAAAGATACACAAGACACTTATGCTTGCGGAGTACGTCAACATCAACAGAATAGCATTAGATAACCTCTGCAAGGTCGTCGATTCGTTTACAACGTTATTAGAATCCTTCAGTCCCGAACAATTCCAAAAGCTCAGGGAGAACTGCATGAAGCTCACCGTACTAATAAGCGAATGCGTTGACAACTTTGTAGTAGATGAACTACGCAACCTAGACGAACTGCACAAATACGCAACTCTTATCATCACTTTAACGGGTGTACTGAAGGCCTACGAAACCATTCTTGGTGCAAGGCTCAAGGAAGGGTTGATGGAAGTACTTAATTCACTCGGTGCAGTACCTGTAAGTGACCTTGAGAAGGTAAGAGGTGATGAAGATGAAAACGACTAAATACGATCCTAAGGAGTTTTTAAAATGCTACAAACCAGATGACTGTATTTTGTCCATTGATTTGCTAATAGCGTTGCATTATAAAGCGATGCTCGGTGAAAAAATAAACGAGTTGAGAAGCCAGAAATATTTAAAAATAGCTCCAGAAAAGATTTTAGAGGTATGAAAAAAACTTCCTTTGAAGTAAGGGTAAGCAAGACCATGAGCTATTTTCTCAGACATAATCCAGAGAATCTCAAAATTTCCAATGAAGGCTTTGTAGAAATAAACGAGCTTCTTAAGCTCTTGAGAAAAAAATTTCCAAAGCTTACTCATGGAGATTTGATAAGAATCATAGAAAAAGATGAGAAAGGTAGGTTTGAGATCAAAAATAACATGGTTAGAGCTAGGTATGGGCATAGCATAGATTTAAAGCTGAACTATGAAGAGGCAAGCGAAGAGACTTTATATCATGGAACCTCAAGAAAGGCGGCAAAAGAAATTTTAAAAGAAGGTTTAAAGCCTATGGGGAGAAGATATGTACATCTATCAAAAACGATAGAAGATGCTCTTGAAGTTGGAATAAGAAGAGATTTTAAGCCAGCAATTCTTGAAATAGATGCAAAAGAAGCTAAAAAGCATGGTATAAAAATTTATAAGGCAACCGAAAGGATTTTTCTATCAGATTACATTCCTCCAGACTTCATAAAAATTGTTTCTCTTGAGAACAAAAGAAAAAGTTTATATTAATATCTGAAAACTACTTAAAAAGGAGGTTGAGACATGGGCATTGTAGTAGAAGAACTCAAGGCTACTCCCATAGAAAAAAGAAGGGTTGAGATTGTGGAGAGAAAAGGCATAGGTCATCCTGATTCTATATGTGATGCAATAATGGAGCGGGTTTCTGTTGAACTTTGTAAGGAGTATCTCAAAAAGTTTGGGGTTATCCTTCATCATAATATAGATAAAGGCTTGCTTGTTGCTGGAAGTGTAAAGCTTGAGTTTGGCGGTGGAGAGATACTTGAGCCAATGCTTTTAATTTTTGGAGACCGTGCCACAAGAGAGCTCAATGGCGAGGAGATAGACGTTGATGAAATCGCAATTTCAACAGCTAAAAAATGGATAAGGGAAAATCTAAGATTTGTAAATCCAGATGAGGACGTGAGATATCAAGTGGAGCTTAAAGAAGGTTCTGCAGAGCTTACGGATATATTTAAGAGAGGGGGAGAAATTTTAGGGGCAAACGATACCTCCGCAGCAGTAGGTTATGCTCCTCTAAGTAGAACCGAGAAAATTGTTCTTGAAGTAGAGAAGTTTTTAAACTCGCAAGACTTTAAGAAAAGATTCCCTGAGTGCGGAGAAGATATAAAGGTGATGGGGCTGAGAATAAACAATAGTTTAACCTTGACAATTGCTTGCCCCTTAGTATCGAGGTTTATAACCTCTGAAAAGGAATACTTCAGGAAAAAAGACGAGCTTCTTGAGGAGATAAAAGGATTTGTCTCACAAAATTGTGAATTTAAAACAGATATACAGCTTAATACTCTCGATGTAGAAGGAAGGGGTCTTGGAGGTATATATTTAACTTTAACTGGAACTTCGGCAGAGGATGCCGACTGCGGACAGGTGGGAAGAGGCAACAAGGTAAATGGGGTTATAGCCTTTGATAGACCCTCAAGTAGCGAAGCAGCTGCGGGGAAAAATCCAGTAAGCCACGTTGGGAAAATCTACAATATACTAAGCCACAAAATAGCAAGGGAGATATATGCAAAGGTCTCTGAAATAGAAGAAGTGTATGTATGGCTTCTTAGCCAAATAGGTACGCCAATAAATCGGCCAAAGATAGCTGCTGCGCAAGTAATAATGAAAAAAGGTAATATAAAAGATGTTGAAGAAGAGGTCAATGAGATAATAGCTACGGAGCTTGAGAATATTGCAAGCTTTACAAAAGATTTAGCCATGGGCAAATACTCGGTATGCTGATAAAAGAAGGCGAGATCGAAGTTTTTGTAGATGAGGGGGTATTCTACAACCCCAGAATGAAGCTTAACAGAGATATAACTTGCTTAGTGGTTAAAGTTTTAGCTAAGGAAAAAAGAATAAAATTTCTTGACCTGCTCTCTGCAAGCGGAATAAAAGGATTGCGAGTAGCCAAGGAATGCGACGTAGAGGTTTGCCTTAACGATGTAAGCAAAAAAGCCTATGAAAATATTAAGAAAAATGCGAAATTAAATAAATTAAGCGTAGAGATAACAAATAAGGATGCCAACCTTCTTTTGCAGGAGAGAAGAGGATATTTTAACTTTATTGATATTGATCCTTTTGGCACTCCCATACCTTTTCTTGACAATGCCATAATGCATATAAAAAATGGTTATCTCGGAGTTACCGCTACCGACACCGCCCCTTTATGCGGTGTTTACCCAGAGGTCTGTTTTAGAAAGTATAGCGCCTTACCTTTAAAAACAGAGTTTTGCCATGAGTTAGGGCTGAGAATACTTCTTGGCTACATAGCAAGAACAGTGGCAAAATATTCTAAAGGTATGCGATGTCTCTTTTCACATTCTACTGAGCATTATTTCAGAGCCTACTTAGAGATAGAGAAGGGCAAGGCTAAGGCAAACGAAACCCTGTCAAACCTTGGTTATCTATACCATTGCAAAAAATGCATGAATGGGGTTATAGAAAAAAGTTTATTACCAGAGACTAAAATTTGTGAGTGCGGAGAAAAATTTTCAATCTCCGGAATACTATGGCTTGGAAAAATAAAAAACGATAAACTCTGCGATGAAATTTTGAAAATAAAAGAAGAAAAACTTGTCAAAATAATCAGAGAAGAATTACATACTCCTTTTTATTATGATTTGCATAGAATATGCAAAAAACTTAAAATTTGCGTGCCAAAAATCAATAACACAATTGAAAGACTTAAAAGCATGGGTTACAATGCAACAAGAACGCATTTCTCTCCAACTGGTATTAAAACAGATGCAAAAATTAAAACGATCAAAGGTCTTCTTCTATGCAATACTCACAAATCTCATTAACGATATCTCCGCAATCATCACAAAAATTAATGCCACATTTCTTACATTTGCACAGCTCTTTTTTCTGACCACAAATCTCACAACGCATGAAATTAAAATAATGGATAAGGTATATAAACCTATTCCTTAGTCGAGAGGTATATATTTGTTTTCTAAAATTACTGTAGAGATCATTTTATGAAGTTAATATAAGTAGACTCAAATCCCCATCATATGATTACTGTGCAATGTAATTTAGAACTTCCATCACGCCGGCAGCTATTCCTTCTGTTTCCATAAAACCTCTCGGTTTAATCGCATCTCCTACGAGATAAAGGTTTTTAATTGGAGTTTTAGGAGCTATATGCTCACCCGAGATTGCTCTGTTAACCGGCAAATTGCCTTTGAAAACCTGAACTGCAAGTATTTCGCAATGTCTTTCAAAGTCTGGAAATAGCTCATGCAGATCTTCTATTCCCAGCTTAGCCTCGCTTTTAACATTAGCCTTTGAATCAAGAGGCTGGTGGCTCATCAGAAGATGCTTTCCTTTCGGTGCCAGGCTTGGATCTGCATTAGTTACCTCGTTCAAACCAGAGATTCTCTTTGCTTCGGGAGTAAAAAGCACTCCCGAAAAACCGAGCATAGGTTTATCGCAGGCGATGGAGATTTTAATTCCAGTGGAAGAAGTTATATAAGCAACGCAGAAATCGTTATAGCTGACGAAGAAAAAATAGTTTGCATCTTCCCTTATAGAG
>CBFDVL010000097.1:0-5276 GCA_965613365.1 uncultured archaeon
GCAAAGTACTGGGCACGCATACCAGTAGCGGGAAGGAGAGGTGGTGATCGTTGAGCAGGCTAAGCAGTTGAGGGAGGAGGGGTACGATGGTACGATGCGATAATAGCATATGGCGACATCAAAGGAGTAAGAAAGCCACGCATTAAAGGACAAGATGCAGAAAGAACAACCGCAAGGTGCATACAGTGCCCTCATTTAAGGTAAAGCACATGCTCACGTACAAGGCTCTATGGGAAGGAATACCTTGCGTTGGGATTGGCGAAGTATACACAACCAAGCAATGCCATAGATGTGGTTCGATGAATACTATCGTTAATAAAAGACTGTTCAGGTGCCTAAACTGCGGACTTGAATACAACAGAGATTTAAATGCGTCGATAAATATAGGTAACAGGCTGTCAGGCTACATGCTTGACGGCAGGGGGAGCGGTGGACCCCCCTTAACCTCTCCAGTAAGCATAATCCAGAAAGGGAACTTTTTAGTGGTTCAGCAAGCGAGGGAGGAAGCTCTGTCACTTGTGGCGGAGTAGTTCACTTTGTACCATGCTAACGCTATAGGATACAAGATTTTTTGAGTTTTTGGTTCAAGATTGAAAATTTTCCTGAAAAATTCTAAATTACCTTTAATTTCTTTTAATTTGTTGATCATATATGAATAATCTTCTCCTGAAAATTTTTCCCAGATGAATCTATTTACTATTGAGGCTTTCAGTTTTTTTCCAAGTCTGCTGTTTATTAGGTCTGTATAATTTTTTCTCTCCAGAATACTTTTTGCTCCAAGATATCCCGAGGTTGTAGCTATTCTCATTCCAAAACCCCAAAGAAAATCTTGCAATCCTGCGGCTTCTCCTATATAGATAGTCTTATTCCTGCTTAATAATGGAGGGAAATGAAAATACCCTATTCCTCCAATTTTCTTTGAGTTTTTTATTTTTACTCCGAGTTTTTCAAAGTATTTTTTGGTATACTCGAAGTATTTCTTTATTTTTTGATGCTCTCGAAAAACCACTGAGCAGAGACTTGCACGTTTGTCATATATAAGTAAATAGGAGTAACCTTTAAATGCGGCTTTATCGCTTAATAATACCGTTGTGCCGTCTTCACTTTTTGTTTTAAAATTAATTCCATAGGCTTTTGCGATAGCTTTTTTAGGACCATAGGCAATTATATCGGCCTTGCTCTCGGGTATTGTCTTTTTAAAGCGGATTTCCACTCCCTCTGAAATCGCTTGCTCTTTAATTGCCTGGTCAAAACTATGCTTGGCGGTTCCCCTTTCAACAAGATAAAACATGGGTCTTTTAAAATTGAGCCAGACCTCCTCTTTTTCATTGAGTATCCTTATTTCTTTTATTGGGAGATGCTCAAAATCTAAATCGATGTTTTTGCCTTGCAAGTCTCGGAGAGCATCTTGGTGAGAACTCCAGTTTTCTAAGCCCTGAAAGTCGCCGTGAAATCTGCATCCAGAGTTGTTGCGAATCTCGTAAACCTCTACATCAACCCCTTCCCTCGCGAGATTTATGGCGCAGGTTAGACCAGAGACTCCTCCCCCAAGTATCTTGACCTTCCTCATGCATACTCGGTAATTTCCTTTTTTTTCCTCGCCTTCCATTCTTCTATGCTAACAGAATATCTCTTCTCTATTTCATCTCTGTAAAGATTATTATAGGTGCAGAAAGACCTCAGCTTACCGTCTGGCAAGGCGTAATGTATTGCGCATCTCTGCACCCTTGCGATGTCAAAGTTCCATACATCTTGGAAGTGCATTATACCAAGCATTATAACGTTGTTCATTAGCTTGCCAAGAGCTTCATAATTTCCCTTGGTAACAACGCCTTTTATCAGCTCTCTGATAAGTTTCGACTTTATATCTGGCAAGAACTTGAGCATCTCAAGCTTTGCCTTTGTTTTTTCACCTCTCAGGCTGAGATAATAAACCCGCCAGAATACCTCGGCAAAGTGGTCTACATCTATATACCTTGTTATCGGAGCGTAGGAGTAGCTATTTTTATTTCCTTCAACTAAAATGAACGTCGAAGCACCGCACATTGGATGCATTGTAAACTCTGGATAAGCTTCACCTTTTAGCATTTCCATACCCTTTGCTATGGGCATAGGCCAGTTCACGGGTCTCCAATCATATCTAGAAATCTTGCCGGTCTGCTCTTCTATCAGTTTTAAGGCATCTGGTATCGTAATCCTGAGTCTTCTCATTTCTTCTTTTCTAGCTCTTCCGGCCATCGAAATTGGTTGGATGTTAACGCACCTAACGACGTCGTGGTTTTCTACGGCAAAGTTTATTATGCCACCCAATTCGTTATCGTTGATGCCTTTTGCCAACGTAACCACAAGAACTATCGAGTTGCAGCCGATCTTTCTCGCATTTTCTATAACTTTTTTCTTTATTGGTACTAAATCTCCCCTCCCCCTCAGCTTTTTATATGTTTCTTCTCTCAACCCATCGAACTGCAAGTAAACGGTGCTCATTCCAGCAACTTTTAGCTTTTTGAAGTATTTTATGTCCTCTGCCAACCTTATACCATTTGTGTTTACTTCTACGTGGGTTATTCCAGCTTTTTTCGCCTCAGCAACCAGCTCTGGTAGGTCGTTTCTCAGAGTCGGCTCTCCCCCGCTGAACTGCAGTGCATTGCACCGCCAGGGAGAGTTTTCTCTTAGTAGCTTAATCATTTCCGCTATCTGACCAAAGCTCGGCTCATAAACATAGTTTGCCTTGCCGGCATATGCAAAGCAGATGGGACAAGCCATGTTGCATCTGTTGGTTACATCTATTATCCCCAAGATCGTGTGAGTTTTGTGTTGCGGGCAGAGTCCGCAGTCAAAGGGGCAGCCTTTGACTATTTTTGAATGAGGATTTTCCACTCCCTCTCCAATGTATTTTGCGTGATTCCAGTTTTCAAAAAAATATTTATAAAGCTCCGCATCCCCCCAGTAAACATCCTCAAATTTTCCATGCTCTGGGCAGGTTTTCTCCAAATAAATAACGTTGTCTTCTTTATCCTCGTAAATCCTCATGGGTATTCTTCTTTGGCAAATGGGACAAATGCTTGAAGAGTAAAGCTCAAATGTTTCCACGATTTGCAACCTCCACCAACTGAAAAGTATGCAAATCCTTAACTAAAAATTTAACGTCAATAAACCTTAAAATTTACTTACCTTTGCCTTTATTCGCCCTTATGCTCGGTCTTATCTTCTCCGCACCCTTGCCTTTATTTCTGAGACCTCTTGATTTTTTACCAGCAGAGGTTAAACCCCTGAACACTCTACCTTTATGAGCTTTGCCGCAAATCCAGTTTATTTCCCTATCGCTCTTTATCGCGGGATGATTAGGATCTACGAGGATAACCTCGTAGTATTTATATTTTCCGTCTTCTCCAACCCAATAAGAGTTTAGCACCTCAAGATTTGGATATCTTCTTGCCGCTCTTTCTTCTGCTATCCATTGCAGGCTTTTCTTTGGTGTAAATTTGCTTACTCCCATCTTGCTGGGTTTTCTTCCCTTTCTTGGTCTTTCCTTTCTTCTTCCTCCCCTTCTTATCCTCACTCTTACAACCACAAAACCCTGCTTGGCTTTGTATCCCAAAGCCCTTGCCCTGTCTAACCTTGTTGGCTTGCTTATTCTAACAACGCTACCTTCTTCTTTCCACTTAGGTAATCTTTCCTTTAACAAAGAACCAACGTAGCTATCCTTTGGTCTTTTCCATGCCCGAGCTATGTACTTATACATCCCATGGAAAACTTCTTCTAATAATATATAAAGATTTTGGTAACGATGTGCGGCATTTGCGGAGGATATTTGAGCAGGGAGAAAGTTGAGGAGATGCTCAGGCTACTTTACCATCGCGGACCAGACGCTCGGGGGATATATTGCTCTGATAACCTATGCTTGGCTCATGCTTTGCTTGGCATAGTTGGAGAAGGAAAGCAACCTTTTTTCGGCTGTAACAAAGGCTTTGTTCTTGTTTGCAATGGCAGGATTTACAACCATGGAGAACTAAGAAAAAAACTTGCAAACCATGTTTTCTCAACAACAAGCGACAACGAAGTTATAATTCATTTAATAGAAGAGAATTTTGATGGAGATTTGATAAAAGCCATAGAGAAAACTTTAAAGCAATTAGATGGAGATTTTGCCTTTGCGATAGCATACAAAGGTAAAGTAGCCATTGCAAGAGACTTTGTGGGAGTAAAGCCATTATATTTTGGAAATAAAGCCTTTGCCTCTGAGAGAAAAGCGCTTTGGAAAATAAATGAAAAGGCAGAAGCATTATTGCCAGGGGAGATACTCCTTTTTCCCGACCTCGTTAGAAAAAGAATTAAGGTTGAATACAGAAAAAAAATAAAAAATCCATTGGAAGAACTTGAAAAAGCTTTGGTTAATGCGGTTGAGAAGAGAACACGCATAGAAAAATTCGGAATTTTATTCTCTGGCGGAGTAGATAGTTTTTTAATAGCCAAGATATCCCAAGAGCTTGAACGAAGCTTTACTCTTTACTCTGTAGCAATGCGAGGCTCTCATGACTATAAACTGAGAAATCTTCGATTTCTCAACATGAAATTTAGAGAAATAAAAGAGGAGGAAATCGAAGATTATGCGAGAAAGGTAATCCATGCGATTGAGGAATATGATAGAATGAAAGTCGGCGTGGGAATTCCGACCTATATCGCATGTGAGGAAGCTAAAAAAGATGGTATTGGGGTTATACTCTCAGGTCAAGGTGCAGATGAACTTTTCGCTGGATATAAAAGATACTTAAGGTCAGAAAATCTAAGCGAAGAACTGAAAAAAGATTTTGAGAATTTGTATAAGGTAAATCTTCAGAGAGACGAAGCAATAGCGATGGCAAACTCGATAGAGATGAGACTTCCTTACTTAGACAGCGAAGTAATATCAATAGCCTTCTCTTTACCAGAGGAGCTGAAGATAAAAGGCAAAGAAAGAAAATACATTCTAAACAAAATTGCCAGAAAGAAGGGAATAGAGATAAGAGAGAAGAAGGCAATTCAGTATTCTACGGGTGTTGAAAAAGCTTTGAGAAAAATTGCGAGGAGAAGAAATCTGAGCGTGGAGGAGTATTTGAGAAAAGTATATAACGAAATAATAGCAAAAAATTTTTCATGAAGTATGTTGTTCTTGCGGGGGGTTCTGGCACAAGACTCTGGCCTTTGAGCAGAGAGCTATATCCAAAGCAGTTTTATCCTTTGGTGGGAGATAAAACACTGTTACAGCAAACTATAGAGCGTTGCTTGAAGTATGTTGA
>CBFDVL010000098.1:0-5223 GCA_965613365.1 uncultured archaeon
TATTATATTACCAAGGTTATTTTTTATTTCTATGATTTCTTCTTCCAATTTTTCTTTTATTCTTTTATTTTCTTCTCTCTTTCCTGAAAGAATCGCAACAGCTTTTTCAAGATCTATTATATCTTTATGGGCTTCGCCCAAATCTTTTCTGAGTTTTTTAAGCTCTTCTCTATATTTTAAAGCCACATTACCTTCTTCTGAAATTTTACTATAATTTTCATCTATTTCTTTTTTTAATGATAAAATTCTACTTTTTATCCGCTCTCTGAGAGCGGATAGATGGGTGTTTTTTGATTCAAGGTTCTTAATCTCTTTATAGTTAAGTCTCATCTCTTCCTTTGTTTTTTCCATATTTTTTTCAATTTCTTTAAACGCTAAGCCATTTCTTGAAAGCTCATCCTCAAGCAGATTTAGAGCATTTCTGGATTTCTCCAGCTCTCTAAAAACAGAAAACTGCTCTGTTTCTTCCTTTAATATTATTTCTTGATTGAGCTTCTCAACCTCTTTTTTCTTTACTTCAAGCTTTATGTTAAGTATATTTCTAAGTCTTTCCAGCTTGTTTCTTCTTTTTTCATACTCTTTAAGTTTTTCTTCTATCTTTTCGAGCTTTTGATTTAATTCTCTATGTTTAGAATACAAAAGCATTGCCTTTGATTTTTTAATCTCTTCCTTTAGATGTTTATAGCGTAAAGCGTCTTCTCTTTCCTTTCTCAGTCTTTCAAGTTGTTCTCCAACTTCTTTAAGCACTGCGTTTACTCTTGAGACGTTTTCAGATACTCTCTCAAGCTCTCGTGTTGCCTTTCTTTTCTTCTCGTCATACTCAGAGATGCCCGCTATCTCGTCTATTATCTGCCTTCTCTCAATCGGGCTCATCTCTATTATTTTTGTTACATCGCCCTGCGAAATGATGTTATGTCCATCTGGATAAACCTTGGCTTCTGCAAGAAGCTCTAAGATCTCAGCCCTTGAGCTACGCTTTCCATTTATTCTGTAAACACTATTTCCAGAAATATCTATGCTCCTTGTTATCCTAACTTCTCTTGAGTTTATAGGAAGCTCTCTTCCAGCATTGTCAAAATAAATTGTAACCTCCGCTTCCTTCGCGGGTTTTTCTTTTTTACCGCCGTTGAAAATTAGGTCAGCAAATCTCTCTGCCCTGAGACTTTTTGCGGAGCTTCTCCCGAGAACAAAACAAATAGCATCAATAATGTTGCTTTTACCTGAGCCATTAGGTCCAACTATTGCCGTAAAACCTTGCTTAATTGGTATTGTAGCCCTTTTGAAGGATTTGAAGTTTTTCATGGAGAGCTTTGAGATGTATATCATCGCTTCTCCTCCTTTAGAACATGAAGAACTATCGCTATAGCCAAGCCCGCAACAGCTCCCTTAGCGAGGGTTTTTCTCTCAAGCTCCCGAAGAATTTTATCTACCTCTATCTCTCTGCCAAACTTCTCCTCTATACTTCTCGTCCCCCTCTCTATTAAATGCTCTTGAAGCTGAAGAAGAAGCTCGTATTCTTTGGGGGTTACTTGAATTGTTCTATAACCGTTTCCCATTCTACTAAATGTTACTATATTCTACTATATATAGTTAACTGTTGTAGTAAGTAGTAGATGATAGTTAGATTTTTAAGTAAGTCAATTACAAGCTAAACTAATAAATATAATTCAAATTAAAATAAAAAAACTATGGATGTAAAGATAGAGGAAGTAATTGAAAAAATTAAGAATCTTGAGGGATTCGAAAAGGTAAAATTTATCATTTTATATGGTTCTGCAGTAGAAGGTCAAGCTAAGGAAGGTTCTGACATAGATATCTGCATATATTATGATGGTAGCCTAGAAGAAGCATCAGAATTCAGATTAAAAGTTCTTTCAGAACTTTTTGATGATTTGTACGATGTGCAGATTTTTCAACAGCTTCCTCTCTATGTAAGGGTGGAGGTTTTGAAAGGAAAGGTGGCTTATTGTAAGGATAGGAGTTTTTTGTACAAAGTAGCAATGGAAACAATAAAGGATTTTGAGGAGTTTAAGTACAGATTTTATGATTATATTGGTGAGAGGGGAATAACATGAGAAAGAGAATCATTAGAACAAAGATGAAGGAGATAGAAGAGAGCATAAGATTAGTAGAAGAACACCTCCCTGAGAGTTTTGAGGAATTCTCTAATTTGGGATTGGTAAAGGATGGCATTTACAAGAGAGTAGAGTTTGCGATTGAAAATGTTTTTGATATCTGCGCTATTATCAATGCAGACCTCAATCTTGGAATTCCCGGTAGTGATGAAGATATTGTGGAGAATCTCATAAAAAATAACATACTTAGCATGAAAATGAAGGAAAAGCTAAAAATGATGAAGGGTTTTAGGAATATACTTGTCCATAGGTATGGAAAAATAGATGACAAGCTTGCATTTAGAATATTGAAGGAAAATCTTGGAGATTTTTATGAATTTATGAGAGAAATAGAAGAGTTTTTAGAAAATGTTTGATTTCATTTAAACACGTGCTTTTCTTCTGGGAATTTATTAGCTAAAACCTCTTCTTTGAATTCCTGCAGGGCTTTTCTTGCAATTTCTCTAAAATTTATATACTGCTTAGCAAACTTTGGAACAAATTTATCATATAAGCCAAGAACGTCGTGAATAACCAAAATTTGACCATCGCAGTATCTTCCCGCTCCTATGCCTATTGTAGGTATTTTTATGCTCCCCGTAATCTCTTCTCCAAGTTTTTCAGGTATACACTCAAGAACTACCGCAAAAGCTCCGGCTTCTTCAACGAGCTTCGCTTCTCTTTTTATTCGTTCTGCTTCTTCTTTCTCTCGCCCCTGAACCTTATACTCATGGATCGTCTGCGGAGTTAGACCAAGGTGTCCCATTACAGGTATGTTTGCGTTTACCAAAGCTTCTATTATCTCCTTCTTTGGTCCTTCTATTTTAACCGCGTGCGCGCCAGCATTTACAAAAGCCCTTGCATTTTTTAATGCAAGAGTTACATCATCATAGCTACCGGCAGGCATATCACCAACGATTAAAGTATTCCTCGCACCTCTCGCCACAGCCTTAGTATGCCTTAGCATATCATCCATAGTAGCGTATATAGGCGAATCGTAACCAAGAACAACCATCGCCAAGGAATCCCCGACGAGGATAAAATCGAATCCCACTTCATCCACTATCTTTGCGAAGGCATAATCATATGCGGTTATTGAAACAATTTTTTCCTTGCCTTTTTTTCTTATCAATTTTTCAATTTTGTCCATTCTAAATTTTTATATTCTATATAAAAATTTAAATATGTATGCACCGAATAAACCTCGCACTTTACAACACCTACGATAAGCTAAGATGGCACGAAGCCCATAAAAGAGCAATTGCGAGGGCTTCTCCAATAGCTAAAGCCTGCGAAGGCAATCTTATTCTCTTAGATTTTCCTGTTAAAAGTAAGGAAGAAGTTATTGAGAAGGTTAAAGATACTACGCTCGACATAGCTTTTCTAAAGGGCGAAAAATTTCATGTTATGAAAGCTTTACCTCCGCAGTTTGGCATAGCTATTGCGACAACCTCAAAGCCTAAGAAGGAAAAAAGTATCTCGCCTAATAACGTAGTGAGATTGCTTGAAAAAAACTCAATATGTTTAATAATAGGGCTGGGAAGAAAAGGTTTGCCAAAAGAAATAAAAGATAAAGCAAAATATCACTTAGATATAACTATGAAAGGTATCCCTCTCGAGACATGCACAGCTATCGGAGCAATACCTCTTGTAATCTATCATTTGAGGAGAAGAAAATGAAGCTGGAGGAGGAGCTTAAGGCTTTCAACCTAAATTCCTATGAAGCGAGGGTATACTTAGCTTTACTGCGAGAGAGCATGACCCCCAAGCAAATCTCGGAGCATGCAAAGGTGCCATTGCCGAGAATCTACGATACATTGAAAAGTCTCGAAGCTAAGGGGTTTGTAATTAAAGGAGAGAAATACTCCGCTATAGCTCCAGAGATAGCCTTAGAATCGAGGATACTACAATTCAGAGCAGAGTTTGAAAATTCCATCAAAGAAATAGAAGCCAAAAAAAATCTATTGGCGAAAAAACTTTCCTCTCTTTATCTAAGGAAACCATCCACCCATGAAGTTGCTGTTTTGAAGGGAATAAATAGCATTATAAGTAAATTTCTCGAAATAATGAATGAAGCAAGCGAAATTCATATAACAATAAGAAAAGCTCTTAAAGCTAAGGAGTTATTTAAATCATGTTTTCAAAATTTGGAGACGAAAAATAAAAAAATTTTCATCATTCTCCCAGAAGAAACCAAAATTTCCAAAGAAGATAAAGAATATATAAAAAAGCATGGGATAAAAGTAAAATTCCATAATACCTTATTTGACCTCTTGGTAACAGAAAAAGATGTTTTAATAGGCGTGCCCGACCCAACTGCTCAGGAGCCTTATCACAGCATAGCAATATGGATAAGAAATGAAGTATTTGCAAAAGCTATACAACAGAATTTGAAAGAAACATAGCAATTCCGGGCCTTTAGAAAGAATCTTGTAATATTACATTGCTCCTACAATGTTCTTGCTCTGACAGCATTATACTTCACTTCCGTAGTGTTGAAAGTTATCATATTCTCGATTAAGCAATTCTAACTTTCGCTTCGTTAGTCCGATGAGTTTACACCTGATGGTCTTTGTTATTTCCATCATTCTTTATACTAACTTTAGAGTATAAAAAAACTTTCCCACCCACCACCCCTAATTCATCCCCTCACTGAAGTGAGGGCTTTCTTAGCGACATTTTGTAAAATCCCTTTCAAGCTTCCATGTCACAGAAAGATTTACTGGAATTCTAATTCCTTCGAATTCTCCATAATCGTTCGCTTTAATAACCCATCTTTCAGGAGTCGAGCCTTCTTTACGATAGTAGTAGCGTTCTGCTTCAAAACTCACAAAGTCTCCGTTCTCGTCAAATTTGAATGTGCCCGAGGCTGTTACTCCTTTGTAGCTCATGGTTGCCTTAGCTGTTGTGGAATTTATCTCTTCCTATGCAATATAATCATTCAATGCAGCTGAAGGATACCATACCATTTCACCCATATATCTGAGCAAAGCTCCCTGGTCTATCTCTTTTCCTTTAGCATCAACAACCGGGATGAGAGAAAACACTGTCTCTTATACACATCTCCGAGCCCACGAGACTAGGCATGATATCGTATGCCGTCTTCTGC
>CBFDVL010000099.1:0-5032 GCA_965613365.1 uncultured archaeon
TTTATAGGCTTACAATATTCTAATAGAGATATGGAAAAAAAGATAAAATTGTACATATATCATGCTAAGCAGTGCAATCCAAAAGTATGCACGGCCATGAAACTAAAGAAGTTTAACTTGGCAAAAATTTTCTTCTCTCCGAGAAAAATACCCGCTAAGGCGATAGTTCTCAATCCCTTTTCCGAGAAGGTGATTTCCATAGAGGATAAACCCTATATGAAAAATGGTTTAGTTGCCTTAGACTGTTCATGGGAGCATGCTTATCAAGTTTTCTCCCAACTTAGAAAGCCAATACTATCAAGGATTCTACCTTTGCTAATAGCGGCAAATCCGGTGAATTATGGAAAAATAAGCAAGTTAAGCACAGTAGAAGCTTTATCCTCGGCGCTGTATATTCTTGGCTACAAGGATGAAGCTATGAAGCTTCTCGCAAAGTTTAAGTGGGGGAAAACTTTTCTTGATGTTAACAGAGAATTATTAGAAAAATACTCAAATAAAAATAGCAAAGAAATCTTAGAAATACAACAAGAATATTTCGAGGAGGTATTGCATGGCAAGATTTCCAGAGGCTGAAAAAAGATTGTTTAGGGTAAAGATATGTAGAAAATGCAAGGCAAGAAATCCTTGGTTAGCTAAAAAATGCAGAAAATGTGGAAGTAAAGCTCTAAGACCAAAGAGAAAAGAAGCCAAAGGATAAAAATGAAGGTATATGAATATCTGAAAAATAAATCTGCCGAGAAAACTCTCCACCTAACTCTAATAGATCCAGATAAGCAGTCTCCAGAAAAAGCTGCGGAGATAGCAAGGGCAAGCTATGAAGGAGGAACAGATGGAATAATGATAGGAGGTAGCGTAGGAATTTCTTCTCTTAACTTAGATGCCACGATTGAGGCTGTGAAAAAAGTAGTGAAACTACCAGTGATTCTTTTTCCGGGAGATGTTACTGGAATCTCTTCTAAGGCCGATGCGATATTTTTCATGAGTTTACTGAACTCAAGAAACCCTTATTATTTAATAGGTGCGCAGATGTTAGGTGCTCCCATTGTTAAAAGACTTGGCATAGAAGCGATTCCCATGGGATATATCGTCGTTGAACCTGGCTGTGTGGTAGGCTTTGTTGCAGATGCAAAGCTTATTCCAAGAGATAACCCTAAGCTGGCTTGCGCCTATGCCCTAGCTGCTCAATATTTGGGAATGAAGCTTGTATATCTCGAGGCGGGTTCAGGAGCAAAAGAGCATGTTCCAGAAGAGATGGTCGCCCAAGTTAAAAAAAGCATAGACATTCCTTTAATAGTGGGAGGAGGAATCAAAACCGGCGAGGATGCAAGAAGAATAGCAAAGGCCGGGGCAGACATAATAGTTACTGGTACTATAATTGAAGAGTCAGAAAACGTTAGAGAAAAGGTTGAAGAACTCGTCTCAGGTATTGGATGAAAATATTTAAATTTTTTTATTTGGAATTTATTTTTCTAACCAAATCTAGTATTTCATCTATCCCTTAACAATCGTAACTATATCACCATCTTTAACTTCATGGTCAAGCCCTACTCTTTGTCCTGGAAACTTTACTGAGCTACCCCATACTCTTGCGTATTTGAATTTTCTTAAGAAGTCTTTATGAAGCTTTCTACAAATGTTCTCTATGGTTGAGCCTTTTTTCAAAATCATCGGTTCATCAAGATCAGCTTTACCTCCTTGTGGCTTGAGGTATACCCTTATAAAACCAAGCTTTTCAAAAATCTCATCTTTTAACCTATCAAGGTTAATTTCTTCCTTTGCTGAGATGAGCAAAGCATTATCAAATTTTTTATCTTCAGTCAGCAAATCTATCTTATTAACAACAGTTATCGAGGGAATATAAACTCTATTTCTTGCGAGAGCGTCTATGAATCTATCTATGGTTATATCCTCCCTGATTAAAACCTCAGCATTGTGAATTTTATACTCTGCAAGAATACTTTTTATTGTTCTCTCATCTATTTTCGTTAGTTTGACTGTTGAGCTTATCTTTATTCCACCACTATCCTTCTTTTTTATTTTTACCTTTGGTTTTTCTTCGTTGAGCCTAATTCCCATTTTATAAAGCTCTTTCTTTATTATTCCGGTGTTTTCATAAGTGAAAACATCGACCATGAGAATTATTAGGTCTGCGCTTCTTGCTACTGATATTATCTCCCTGCCCCTACCCCTCCCAGAAGCAGCTCCTTCTATTAGGCCGGGCAAATCTAAAAGCTGAATTTTTGCCCCTTTGTATTCAAGCATTCCTGGGATTACCTCGAGGGTTGTAAAATCATACTCGCCCACCTTTGATTCGACATTGGTGAGCTTGTTAATTAAAGTTGACTTGCCAACTGAAGGAAAGCCTACGAATATTACGGTAGCATCTCCCATCTTCTTTATGGCAAAGCCCTCTCTGCTTTTTCTCTTGCTCTTTCTTGCCTCAAGCTCTTCTTTTAGCTTAGCAAGCTTTGCTTTAAGCTTGCCTATGTGGTGCTGGGTGGCTTTGTTATATGGCGTTCTTCTGATTTCTTCTTCGATCTCTCTTATTCTCTCCTCAAGGTTCATGTTTTTATATGTGTTAAATTTAAATATAAGTTATTGCAAATAATTCTAAAAAATTACAAGGAGGTGCAAGCATGACTGAAGAAAACGTGGTTTACATTGGAAATAAACCTGCCATGAATTATGTATTGGCTGTAACAACACAATTTAGTGCAAATGCAAAGGAAGTACATCTAAAGGCGAGAGGAAAAGCTATTAGTAAAGCCGTGGATGTGGCGGAGATAGTAAGAAATCGCTTTATTACGGATGTAAAAGTGAAGGACATAAAAATTGGCACAGAGGAAATTACTACTCAGGAAGGCAACAACATCAATGTTTCAAGCATAGACATCGTTCTTTCTAAGGAATAGCCCACTTTTTAAGGGCTTCCTCCAATTCTTTATGTTTTTTTGCATATTCTTTTAAGCTTATTCCTTGGGTTACTGCTTCTACTGCTTGTCTCATTGCCTTTGCTCCAGCTCTACTACCTGAGGGATGTCCATGCACGCCTCCGCCAGCTTGGATTATTATGTCCAAGCCAGCGATTTTTACCAGAGGTTCAACTAAGCCGGGGTGTAAACCGCCTGAGCAAACTGGAAAAACTTTTTTCAATCCAAAGAGTTCTTGAGTTAAGGCTTCCTTGCACTTAAGCTCCTCTTCCTTTACTCCACGCATTTTACCAACGCCAAAGGTTCCTATGTGGAGCTGGTCAACCCCTACAAGTCGAGAAATCTTCGCTATGACAGCCATGCTTATTCCATGCTTTTCATTTCTCGTAAAAGCAGCATGCATTGCCCTGTGAGCATGAATCACAAGCTTATTATTAACCTCATCTCTCAGAGTTTGCAACGCTGAAAAACCGGCGGTGATTATATCGAGCATAACATATTCTCCACCATGCTCCTTTACTATCTCTGCTCTTCTTAACATTTCTTTTGTTTCTGCCGTTACATTAGGCATGTACATCTTCTTTTCTCCGGTTTCTTCCTCAGCTTTGTCCCTTAGCTCAAGAGTCTCGGCTATTCTCTTCTCAAATTTATTAAAACTCATAGAAGTAAGGTTTTCATCGTCTTTGACTATGTCTATGCCTCCCACCCAAGCTTCATATGCTACCTTAGCGTGCTCTTTTTCGTTTAAGCTAAGCTTTGGTTTTATTATTGTGCCAACCAAAGGTCTATGTTCAACCTTTAAAATTTTTCTTATTCCAGAGATTCCAAAGCTAGGTCCTTTAAAAGATTTTACTATACTTTCTGGGAATATCACATCAAGCAACCTTAAATTCTTTATAGCCTTCATCCCAAAGATATTGCCAGCAATCGAGCTTAAAATCTGGCACATATTTCCTTTTTCAAAAAGCTCTTGCGGATAAGCTATCTTTGCTACATTACCTTCTATGGAAAAAACCTTTGGAATAAGCTCTTTTCTCAGCCCGGGCACCTCGGTCCAAGTGCCGACCGAGCTTTCAGCAGCTATATGCATGCATGCTTTTTCCATGGAAATTTCGTTTGGTTCAACATAAAATTCACAGACCAAATCCTGAGATGTAGGAGTATAACTTAAATCTATATACATTCTTTGCCCTCCTTAAAGATATTCTTCAAGAGAGATACTTCTATCCCAATAGTATTTAAATAATCCCATCCCCCATGATAAGGCTTCCTTTGAAGAGCCAACGAGATCAACATTTGGATCATATCTCTTACCGTCTTTTGTGTATAATCCAAAAGATAAATACTTATCTGTAACGGTTAATCCAAGCTTAATATCTTCTTTGGATATCCTAATAGAAAAATTAGTGGTTAATGCGTTCTCTAACTGTTTTTTATATTCTTTACTCAACTTATCAAAAACTTGACGAGTAATAACAAGGTTCACTTCTTCTTTCATTTTCAAGGTTTTATAAATGCTCTCCACGTAACCCTCAGAAAGTATAGGGGCTACTCCATAGATATAAACACTTTCCTCAAGAATCTTCAAAAAATTCTTATAAACTCTAAATAAGTCCTCGTCGGTATCCACTATAAGCTCGCATTCCCATAGGTTGCCTATTTTATAGAAATACTCATCAGGTATAGCATCAATATAATGTGTCTCAAAGAAATTTTTGAATTTCTCAATCGTGGCAAGATTTTTAATCGAATTTTTAAAGTTGGCTGTAATTATTCTACCTTTAACTGTTGGTATATACCTATTATCATTCCGTATCTCAATAAGGTCCAGCTCCATTAACTCTCTGAGGTTTATTCTTAGGGTATTCTTAGAAAGCTTTAGAACTTTAATCATTTCATTACGGGTGAGCGGTTTGGAAGATAATGTCTCGAGAATATTAATTTTAACGTCAGACCTCAACACCACCGTAAAGAGTAACTTTGCTCTTTCTTCCATATTATCAACCTAATTTATTGTATATAACGCTTCATATTCTGTCTCTTATACACATCTCCGAGCCCACGAGACTAGGCATGATCTCGTATGCCGTCTTCTGCTTGAA
>CBFDVL010000100.1:0-5002 GCA_965613365.1 uncultured archaeon
TTATAAAAGCAAAAATGCTTGATCTAAAAGGCTACTTTGAGAGAACTCACAGCCTAAGAAAACTCTTGGGAGATTTGAAAAAAATCGAGAAAGATAAGAAGTTAGAGGAATTCTTAAAAAACTACAAAAAAGAGCTGAGAGACCTTGAGAGGGCTTACATAACCTCAAGATATTATTTTGAAGAATTTTTTAGAGAAGAGGTCGAGAGAGCATTTAAAGCTTTAGATGAATTGCATGGGATACTATGGAAAGAATAGAATACTTCAAAAATTACTCAAAGCACGTTGAGGAGATGAAGAAATTACTAAGCGAGCATCTTAAAGAGTTTCAGCTATATGTTTTTGGCTCAGTTCTTGATGATTATTCCGTTGGCCTAAGCGATATAGATATAGCGATAGTTTCAGACGAGTTTAAGTCGAGAGAAAAGAAGCTTAGAGCATATGATGTTTTATTCGAGAGGTATTTTTATTCTCCCTTCGAATTTCATCTACTTACCAAAAAGGAATGGGAATTTTTTCTCAGATTTGTTGGTAAAAAGTTTATTAAATTTTAGACCTCAATATAATCGTAGAAAAAATTCCCGCAAAGCTTAGGCTTGAAGAAGTAGCGATCGCAGAGCCAATTATTCCAAATTTGGGTATTAGTATCAAATTTAAAACAAAATCCAAAGCTGCTGCAAGGCTTAAGATTTTCATTGGTATTTGTGGCTTGCCTATTCCTTGGAATACTCCAGAGTTTACCATGAAAATTCCCAAGAATGCTGAGCCTATTACAAGAATTCTAAATGGCTGAGTAGCTTGCATATAGCTTTCGTTAAAGAGTATTATAATTATCCATGGAGCAAATACTATGGCGAGAGTTAAAGTAGGCAATAAAACGGCTATGCAAAGCTTATATGCATAGGTTAAGCTTTGCATTATTTCTTCTCTTTTCTTTTTAGCATGAAGCTCAGAAATAGAGGGGAGCAGAGTAGCATAGATTGCGGAGGTGAATGCAAGTATTAGTCTCGAGGTTGGAGAGGCGGCAGAATAAATGCCTACTTCGTCTGGGCTGAGAAAGTAGCCCAAAAGGAGAATATCGATATAGGTTAGAATAAAAGTAGCAAAAGCAGTAGTAGCTACTGGAAGAGAAAAAAGAAATATCTCCTTGAAAGTTTCAAAGCTTGGTGAGCAAGCTTCAACCTTTAATTTTCTAAAGAAAATTAAAACAATAGGCAGAATCGCAATAAATCCAAGCGTTGAACCTGAAATAGCTCCTATTTCCCTCAGACCACTAACAAGCAAAAATGCTATGATAATTCTCGCCATTTGTAGCGATACGAGAGTATAAGCCATGTACTCAAATTTTTTAAACCCTTGGAAAGTGCCCGTTGAGGAGGAAATCACAAAGCCTATTGGTATAGCGATAGCAGAGATTTTCAAAAGAATAACAACTTCTTGAGCATGAAAAATATGCTTACCTATGGAAGGAGATAAAATTATAAGCGCGATAGCTAAAGCCATGCCCGTCAAAAAGAAATAGAAAAGAGAGGAAAAGATTATCTTGTTTCTTTCTTCTTTTCTTTCCTTTGCCACAAATCTTGCAACGCTTGGCGCTATGCCCGAGGAGGAGATGATAAAAATCATGTACTGAAAGGGCAGAGCTAAGTTGAGTAAGCCAAACTCATAGGGTAAAAGCATCTTGCCCATTAGAATCCTGTAGATATGGCCGAGAACCCTAACAGATAAGTTGCCAGCGCTTAAAATTATGCTACCCTTCAAAATCTTGTTCATCTTAGGAAATTAGTTTTTCAAGGTTTAAAATTTTTTACACCTGGGAAAATTTATATCCCAGAAATAAAATAAAATTCTGGTGATTTATATGAGTCTGACTATAACCAGTAAGATTGTAGAGATTATTAAAGACCCGCTAGAACTCGCTTTAAAGGGCAAAAAGTTTGCTAAAATTTCGACCGAAGAAGTTGAGGAGATAAGTTTAAGGGGAGCAGAAAAAACATGAAAGTCTTGCTTGACACTTCATTGCTCCTACCTACTTTGGGAATCGAAGTTAAGAAAGCTGAAAAAGTCTTGGATAAGCTAAGAGGACATGAACTTTATTATTCTGACTTGAGCATTCTTGGGCGTCTTTGGGTAATTAGTTCGCTTAAAAAGAAGAAAAAAATTTGAACAGGAAGTCTTCGAAGTGGGTATGAAAAGTATATTTGAGGGCTATATAAGAGCAAAGATTAATGCGGAAATTTATTCTTAAAGCCTTTGAGAGCATAATGATCTCATAGACTACATGCTTTATTCAATCGCCTTATACAATGACATGAAATTTGCTAGTCTTGATAAAGAATTGAAAAGATTTGTTAGAGAAAAATAAGTTGAAATATTTATTTTTCTAACGAAAACTTTAAATGCTCTTTAGCTCAATGGTATTGGTAGCCATGGGCAGAGAGATAAAATTTAAAAAATTCAAAAAATACAAGTTTGCTTTGCCTTTGTTCAGCATATTCTTAATAGGATTTGCAATGCGCTACATAACAAAGCATGAGCTTCTTTTTGACCCAGATAGCTACTGGTGGTATCAATTAGCGATGTATTTTTCTGGAATAAGAACAGAGCATTTTATTAAACAAGGTGGAAAAACGATATATGAGCTTGCTTACTATCCTACTGGAAGAGTTCTTGAGAAGGAGCTTTTACTTTTACCCATGACCATAGGCTATACCTTTAAACTTTTCTCTTTCGCCTTTCCTTCTACTCCAGAAGGCATGCTCAGCTATATGTTCATATTTGGACCTTTCTTCGGCGCTTTAACTTGTGTGGTAGCTTATTTTGTTGGTTATGAACTTACAAAAAGCACAAAGGCTTCCTTTATTGCAGCTTTGTTCTATTCTTTTGCTCCCTTTGCAATGACAAGAAATACCGCTGGGGATACTGGACAAGAGAGCTTAGGAACGTTTTTATTATTTTTGTTCTTGTATTTCTTTATTAAAGCTACAAAACAGGAAGATTTGAGAAGGAATGTTGGGTATGCTGCTTGGGCAGGAGTTTTATTTTTATTGGCAGCTAATACTTGGGGCGGGATATCATTTTACTGGGGACTTGTACTATCTTCGGCATTTGTTTATTTGGTTATAGCATTATTTTTAAATAGAGAAACGCGTTCAATATGTACAACTCTGATAATTTTTATTTTCATTGGAATTCTATCGCCCACGGTTACAAAAGTAGGAGTTAAATATCCTCTTCAAAACAGTGCCCTTGTATATCTTTCTTATATGGTGTTTGTATTTTCAGTAATTGTGTTTGGGATAGATTATCTAAGTAAGGAGAAAAACATAAAAATAAACCCAAGAATTTTTGTATGGAGCGGTTTTTTAACGGTCATAGTGCTAATATATGTAACTGGGCATGCATATTTATTTCATAAGATAGTAAGCTTCATAGACCATTTAATCTTTCATCCAGAAGAAAAAAGTTTAACCGGAAAAACAGTTGCGTACTATAGAATAACAACCTTCGAGGATTTCAAGCAAACCTTCAAAATTTTACTAATATTCATTCCTATAGGCGCTACCTATTTAATTTATGATTTCTATAAAGAAAGGAAATACGAAGATATCTTCATGCTTTTTTTCATGCTTCTTGGCATAGTTGCATTTAGATGGATGATAAGACTTTCTTTTTTCTTAGCCTTTATACTTCCTCTATTTGTTGGGGTAGTATTCCAAGAGGTTTTTAGAAGAGTTGAGAAGAGCAAAACCATAAAAGAGGGCTTTCTTTTTACCACAATGTTTTTATTTTTAATAGTGTCACAAGTTTGCGCTCAAGGTATAAACATGAATTATGCCCAAAAAAATGCAGACTGGAACGTTAAATCTTGGAAAGATGCTGGTGAATGGATTAAAGAACATACCCCTGAGAATACTTTACTAATACATTGGTGGGATTACGGATATCATTTGCAAACATTTGCTCAGAGGTATACGATAGTGGATGGAGGGAATGCAGGACCTCCTATACCTGGAGGAAGCAGAAATAGAAACATAGATGTGGCCAAAGCCTTCTGCTCAAATGAAACAGAGTTTTACAAGTACATAAAACCCTATAATAAGGATAATATGCCCATTTATGTCCTTGTGAGTTATGAAGAATTTGGAAAGAGTGGCGCAATCAACTTCCATGCTAAGGATGAGCTTTTTATAACTTCCTTTACTATTCCAAAAACTGGCAGCTTAGATGAAGATAATAAGAAAATTTTGGAGGTATTTAATAGGTATAGAATAACTTCCTACTATATATTATCATTGAAAAATAGATATTTGATATGGGCTTTGGTTCAGATTGATAGCGAAGGAAAATATCATCCAGAATGGAGTGAGAAGGTTCTTGCAAAACTATTACCTTTTAATACAGGATTAGCAAAAGGTATGAAGCATTTTGAGCTGGCGTATAGTAATGGATATGTTTATGTTTATAGGTTTATTCCGTAATTTTTAACTAAAGTAACTCTACTTGACAAGTTTTCTACTTAATACCATAAAAATCTGATGTTTCAATTAGTTTTTCCTTGCGGCGTGCGATATTATCTCAGCTTTATATTATATTTTCGCCGCTCAGAAAATTGGGCAAGGTATTTGCTCTCCCGAAGGTATACTAAAAATCCTCAATTCCAAAACAGATCGGCAAGCCTCTCGACGAGTTCTTCCCTAGGACTGGAGGTATTAAATTTAAAAATCTCTCGAATCGCGATGAGCATTTCCAATTTCCACGAAATAGAGTAACCTTGCCTCATCGAGGATTTCGGAGAGCTTCATCTCCCTAATTACGGTCTTGAAATCCTTGTCAGTTGCATTTGCTATGAATTATGAATTATGAATTATCGTCCATGCCAGAAAAGAAAGCTGCATAAGCTTTATCGCTCTCTTATCGCGCATCTGATAATCCCTGAAGCCGAACTTTTGATTTGCTTCGCGGTGCGCGAGCTCGATGCTCCATCTATTCTCTATCTCGAG
>CBFDVL010000101.1:0-4957 GCA_965613365.1 uncultured archaeon
AAGCCCAGAAAATTCGAGCTCAACAACAAAGCTTACTACTGCGTGAAGCTCGGAGAAAAGGAAGAATTGTTTTACGTTTACTTCTCTCTGGATCTGCTTAAAGATCAGCTCAGAAAGAAGGAATCCAGATTCGAGAGGCAGAAGCTTATAGGGAACAAGCTGGCTAAGAAGGTTAAGAAACGCAGGCCAGTTGAGAGGCTTCCCTTTGACAATGGCTGGGTTGAGCTTTACCCTTACCTTCAGCTAACGTTTGGAAACCCTGAAAATCCTTACATCACGGGTATAGAGGGCTTTTTCATCCTGGAGAGCTCTTTAGACGCCGATGAAAAGAGGATCCTCTCGCTCTACAAGCAGAGGGACAAGGCAGAGAAGTTCATTAGAGCTTTGAAAGAGGGTAACGAGCTAAGGCCAATAAGGCACTGGAGCAAATATGCTATTCTAGGAGCAATCTTCACATGTTTCCTTGCCACGAGCATATACAATTTGACGGTTAAAATTCTGAAAAACAGTCCCGTAAAAAATCTGAAGTTACTCAAAAATCAAAAATTCCTTCAGAATTTGACTTGTTAATTTATCCTAAAGGAAGGTTTCAGTTGCGTGTTGTGAGCAATGTTACTCCACAAATCAAGCGTATTTTGGGGGATTTTGTCTACAGGTATGGTGATATGGTGATAAAAATCTGAATTTGAGATGGTGAAACCTTATTTGGCGAAAAAAGTTGGGGACTTGGGTAGGTTGGACTATCAATATCTAAGTGGCGAAGTTAAGATATTAACTCTCCCATAGCTATCTATACACCTTAAGAGCGGGATTCGGGATTTCGGACAGCATCGGCTATGGAGTCCTTTCCCTTGTCAAAAAACTTCTCAACGAAACCAATCCCTTTGGCAGGAATATTACCACGAGAATAAGCATTCCCCCTATCAAAATATATCTTTCAAAGGTTAAACCAAAGAACTTTAGAAACTCCCAGAGTATCGTGATCATTACTGTGCCCACTATTGGTCCAGAGAGTGTTCCAAGACCACCACTTATGGAGTATATTATGGGCCAGAATGAGATGTCCAAGCCATAAATCTCGGGAGTTATATATCCTATGTGATGAATTTCTAAAGCTCCAGCTACTCCAGCAATGTATGTGCTTACAATAAAAGCTATGAGCTTGTATCTTGTAACGTCTATACCAAGCATTTTAGCCTCAAGCTCGTTTTGGCGTATCGCAGACAAAGCATAGCCTATCTTGGATTTCATTATCTTGTTAATTGCAAGAATCGTGGCTATGGTAAATGCCAAGATTATGTAGTACTCGGTGATGAAGCTTGTGTAGCTTGGGGGCATTAACCTCGTTGCGGGAATTCCGTCCCATCCTCCTGTGAGCTTTGCAAAGCTTGTAACAGTTAGAGTTTGAACTATCAGAGGTATGCCAAACGTGACCATAGCCAAGAACCACTCTCTCAACCTTAAACATATTACTCCCACTGCTAAGCCCAAGATGGCAGAGGCTATTCCGCCTAAGAATACAGCCACTATCGGAGAAAGAGCTAAGCTTTTAGAAATTAATGCAGAGGCATATCCTCCCAAACCAAAGAAAGCTGCATGCCCAAGGGAAGCCTGACCAGAGTATGCTAACAGATTCCATGCAGAAGAATACATTATAAAGATAAGCATTATTGTTAAAACCTTTATCACATAAGGGCTTTGAGTTAAGAAGGGTATTGCACAAGCTATTATTGCTGTCGTAACATAAACTATTTTTTTCCGCTCTATCATTTTACTACCTCTTTTTCTCCAAAGATTCCCTCAGGTCTTACTATTAAAATCAATATGAGTATTACAAAGGCAATCGCATCTTTCCAATCCCCTCCAAGAAAATAAGCTGCCATATTCTCAGCTATACCGTAAACCATACCACCAACTATAGCTCCGCTTATGCTTCCTAAACCACCAAGAATTATGATTGCAAAAGCCTTTATGGCAGGGATGGAACCCATATAGGGATTAAAAAGCTGTCCGCTCACCGCCCAGAGCGTGCCAGCTGCTGCAGCCAAGCTTGAGCCAAGCGCAAAAGCGAGCATGTCCATTTTTTTAACATCTATTCCAACGAGAAGGGCAGCTATCCTATTCTCACTGGTTGCGCGCAAGGCTCTACCAGTAGAAGTAGTTTTGAGAAATATATACAAGCCAAGAAGCATGAGTATTGTAACAATTATTATTATGAGATAATCAAAGGGAAGATTTATACTCTGGAGGGGGATAGCTTTTTCCTGATAAGGGCTTTGAATGCTTCTCCAATCGTCGCTCCATATATATGCTGCGGTGTTTTGTATCACGTAAATTAAACCCATGCTAAGAAATATCTCGTTTAGTTTGCCTGTTCCATATATTGGCTGAAAGCATAGCCTTTGAATAGCTATTCCCAGCAAAGCAAGCACAATCATGGAAATAAGGATGCCAAGATAAGGATTAATATTGAAGAAGGTGACGGCCCAATAAGTGGTATAGGCTCCGAGCATTAATAATTCGCCGTGAGCAAAATTAACAATCTTCATAACCCCGAAAATTAGCGTTAGACCTGTAGCTAACAGTATGTATATACAACCTGCATATAATCCCCAAAATAATATCTGCAACAATACCTCCGTGGCCATTATTATTTCACCGAAACAAAAATAAAAAAAGAAGGATTTATAGTTTACTGTTTATACCACTCTGGCAATACAAAGTCTGTTTCTTTGAGATTCTCTGGATACACTATTTTTGGTCTTACCTCTCCTATGCTTTCATTCCAGAAGAGCTGTTGCATATAAAGCTCGAACTTAGATTCATGGTAATCCTTCGAGAACTTTATTACTCCACCCTTCATGGCTTCTATGATTTGAGGCATCTCAAGGTTTTCAAGAGCATCCCTTATCTTTGCTTTGTCAAGGCTTCCTGCATTTTCTATGGCTTTTGCAGCGATGTATATTCCCTCGTAGGTAGAGCTTCCCATCATGCTTGGTTCTGCATTATATTTCTTTCTAAAAGCTTCTTTGAACTTCTTTATATTCTCTGCGATGTCTCCTTTTGGTACCGTATATGGACTAAATCTGCTCTCCATAATTGAATACTCGCCCCATTTTTGCACAGCTTTATAGTAATCGGGGTCATCGTTGCACTCTACCGAGAGATATATAACGTTAAGCCCTACATCTCTTCTTCCTTGGATAACTATCGGCGCTTGTTCGTTTAAGAATGCCGCTGGATATACTACGTCGGGGTCCTTAGCTTTTATGGCGGTGAGTACTGTTCTGAAATCGGTTTCTCCCATCTTGAACTTTTCTTTGGCTACGATTTCTATTTTAAGTCCATGCTTCTCAATAGCTTTTTCTGTTCCTTCAAGCACTCCCTCACCATATTTGCTGTCTTGATATAATATCGCAAGTTTGAGTTTTCTGTCTTCTGGGTAGTTAAACTTCTTGTTTATCGCTGGTCTTACTACTTGGTCTAAGAATAACATGGTCGCTTCAGGATAATCATCAGTAGTGGGACAATGATGAAACATGTAAGAGGTATCTATATCTGTTCTTCTTGTTACTAATGGTGTAGAAGCTCCAGTTATTATAAATGGAACCTTATACTGAGCAGCAACCACTTGGTCAGCGTAGGTTATTCCGGAAGAGAAACCTCCAACAAGAATATCAACCTTATCCTCTGTTATCAGCTTAGTAACAGCTTTTACTCCGCCCTCTCTCGAGGTTTCTGTATCTCCTTTTATTAGCTTTATTGGTATTTTCTTGCCATACTCCTTTACATATACTCCGCCATTTGCATTTATCTCCTCAACAGCAAGAGTAGCGGCTTGCAGCATGTCGTTACCAGTGGTACTTGCAGCTCCGGTTAGAGGCGCTACTAAACCTATTTTTATAAACTCTGGAGCTTTTTTCTCGGGCGCTTGTGGTTTTTCGCCAACGCAGCCACATATAATTGCTATTGCTATAAGCAATGCTATTGCTCTTTTCAAATCTCTCACCTCTTAAAGTTTGTTAGACATTGTCTAACATACTTTAGGGAGTAGTATATAAAATTTTCTGTTTGAGAAAAAATTAGACCATGAACTCCCCCTTCTCAATCACCTTTTTGTTGGCTTTTGTTTCTCCGCCAAAGGTATGGTTATCTCCCAAGGCAATATGCACGGTACCATAGAACTATGCCCGTAACTCTCGCCTTTAAGAAGTTCTACCTCCTCCTTTAGTTTATTCTACAAGTTCCAAAAATTCTTCTACGCTAAGTTGAGCCTGTCTAATTATAGCTCTTAATATTCCTCTCTTCAATTCTTTATGATCCGGAACAACAACTCTGGCTGGAGGAGAATCTCTTTTCAAAATAACATGGCTACCTTTCTTATGATGAATATAAAAACCTGCCTTTAAAAGAACTTTAACCACTTTCTTTCCAGATAAGACAGGGAGCTTAGACTTAGCAGATTTAGCTCTTTTCAATCTTTACACTTCCACAGAAATAATCTTTGTCTTTTCTTTTAACTCTCCCAAGGAAGTAAATCTATCTTTCTCAACACTTTCCAAGTAAGCCTCTATTGCTTCTACAATATTTTTCTTTACCTCTTCCAAGGTTTCTCCCTGAGAAAAACAGCCCGGCAAAGAAGGGACCTCTGCCCAAAATCCTCCTTCCTCTGCTTCATGGATAATTACTTTGAATTTCATCGCTCTATCACCTAAATTTAACCTATTCAAACCTATCGGTATTAACGTTTGCTTTAATATGATAAGTAAACTTACTCTACTTGACAAGTTTTCTACTTAATACCATAAAAAATCTGACATTTCAATTAGTTTTTCCTTGCGGCGTGCGATATTATCTCAGCTTTATATTATATTTTCGCTGCTCAGAAAATCAGGCAAGATATATGCTCTCCCGAAGGTAAACTAAAAATCCTCAATTCCAAAACAGGTCGGCAAGC
>CBFDVL010000102.1:0-4933 GCA_965613365.1 uncultured archaeon
AAGACGGCATACGAGATCATGCCTAGTCTCGTGGGCTCGGAGATGTGTATAAGAGACAGACTAAAAACATTTCCCTCGTGAAAAAGACTTATAAACCTTAAGGTGCATTCCACTAAGAAAATAGCAAGAGAAAGAATAGAGATATTAATGAAACTTGCGGAAGAAGTATTCCACAGAGATAAAGCCTTGGCAAGACGTTACGTTGAACTTGCAAGAAAAATAGCAATGCGTTGTGCAATGCGTTTCCCAAGAAAATTCAGAGGAAGGGTTTGCAGGAAGTGCAACGCTTTGCTAATACCGGGAGAAAATTGTAGAATAAGAATTTACAAGCACAGAATTATTATAACATGTTTGGAATGCGGTAACATTAGAAGAATACCTTTGAGGAGGAAAAGGCATGACCACGGTGTATGATGTAGATGCAACAGAATTGATAGAAGAGGTAGCAAAAGAGCTAAAGAAAATGGGAGCGGTTTCTCCGCCCGAGTGGAGCAAGTTTGTAAAGACGGGTGGAGACCGAGAGAAAGCTCCCGAAAGAGATGACTGGTGGTATGTAAGAAGTGCCTCATTGCTAAGAAAGCTTAGAATTCATGGTCCCCTTGGTTTAGAGAGGCTTAGGAAGCTCTATGGCGGAAGAAAGAACATGGGTTGCTCGCCAGAGAGAAAAGCAAAGGGAAGCGGAGCGGTAATAAGAAATATACTAAAACAATTAGAAAATGCTGGTCTTGTAAGAAAAACGCCTAAAGGAAGAGAGGTTACTCCTGCAGGAGCATCTTTACTAGATAGAGTGGCTCATACGATAAAAACAAAAAGGTGAGCTTCAAAAAATGGACGAGCTTGAGGAAATAAGAAAAAGAAAGTTAATGGAGTTGCAAAAAAAGCTTGAAGAAGAGAAGCTAAAGGAAGAGCAGAGAGTTCAGCAAGAACTTCAGATAAGGGCATTGCTAAAGCAAATACTAACACCAGAGGCGAGAGCAAGGCTGGCAAACATAAGGTTAGCGAATCCAAGTTATGCTTCTCAAATAGAAGCATTGCTGATTCAATTAGCTCAAACTGGGAGAATAACGCAGAAAATCAATGACGAGCAACTTAAGCTTATTCTGAGTAAGATAGGAAAGAAGAAGAGAGATTTCAGAATCATTAGAAAATAAACATGGAAATAGCGGTATTATACAGCGGAGGAAAAGATAGCTCGCTTGCAGCATATATTTTAAAAAAACTTGGTTATGAGGTAAAGTTGATAAACGTAAATTTTGGAGTTTTAAACTCATGGGAGTATGCTAAAGAGGCAAGCGAATATCTTGGGCTTGAGTTCGAAGTGGTTAAAATGCAGAGAGAAGTTTTAGACAAAGCTTGCGAAATCATGCTCAGCGATGGATATCCAAACAATGGGCTGAACTACGTTCATAAACAAGCTTTAATTGAAGTTGGAAAAAGGTATAAGAGAATAGCAGACGGCACAAGAAGAGATGACAAAGTTCCAAAATTAAGCCTGTCTGAGATAAGAAGCATAGAAGACAAATACAACCTTGAGTACATAGCACCACTAAGAGGATTGGGTTATAAAACAATAAATTCTTTAGTGGAGAGAATATTTATAATAGAAGAAGGCGAGGATATTAAAAAAGCTGATTACGAAGCTGAGATAAGATATGTGATAAATAAAAATATCTTCCCAAAACATAAACAATCAAGAATCATAGGTATGAGGTTGTGAAAATGTCGAAGGTAACACTTTCAAGAAAAATTAGGTTAGCGAAGGCGATGAAGCAAAATAGACCTGTGCCGATATGGGTCATAGGTAAAACCATGGGTAGAGTGAGATTTCATCCAAAGAGAAGATACTGGAGGAGAAGCAAGCTCAAAGTTTAAGGGCGATAGGTGGTAACTATGGAGAAGGGAGAAAGAGTCTACATAATACCGTTGAGAGAGGTTAAGAAAACACCAAGAAGAAAGAGAGCTGCAAAGGCTATGAGGTATATAAGAAGATTTTTAGAAAGACATACAAAAAATGAAAACATAATAATCTCAAACGAGCTCAACGAAGAAATCTGGAAGAATGGTATAGAAAATATCCCGAGCAAGGTTAAGGTTAAAGTTTCGGTGCAGGAAGACGGTAGCCTACTCGCAACATTGGGTGATTAAAGATTGGTAGCTTTGTTATCCTACAACAAAAATCCTAACATTGGCGTATTAGCAAGAGCCAATGATAGTATAGCTCTCATTCCAGTGGAAGCTTCGGAGATGTTTTCTTCTACTATAGAAGAAGCGCTCGAGGTTGAGGTTTACAGAACAAATATAAGTGGAACTATCTTAGTAGGAACTATGGTTGCAATGAACAACAACGGTATAGCTTTGCCGAGGCATGTTTACGAAAACGAAATTAAGGTAATTAAAAACTCGGGATTAAACTATGCTATACTCGAAGACAAGCTTACAGCCCTTGGAAATTTAATCTTACTCAATGATTATTGTGCAATAGTATCTAAGGAATTCAGTAAAAAAAGCATTAAAACAATGGAAGATGTTTTTGGCTGTGAGGTTGAGAAAAGCCCGGTCAAAGAATTCAGAAACATCGGCTCAGTAGGCATAGCAACCAACAAAGGAGCACTTTTGCACCCCTCTCTTAAAGAGGAAGAGCTTAAAAAAATAGAGGAGTTGCTAAGAGTAGAGGTTGATATTGGCACGGTGAATCGCGGTATTGGCTTCGTAAGAACGGGAATAATAGCAAATAATAAAAACGTTGTGGTAGGAGATTTAACAACGGGTGTTGAGATAGTTAGAATTGAAGATACCTTGCTTGGGAGGTAATAATGTGAAATTCAGGATAAAAGGCAAATTTATGATGGGAGAAAGAATGCAACCCTTCACCAAAGAAATCGCTGCACTAAATCAAAAGAATGCGATAGAAAAAATATACTGTGATTTAGGGAGTAAGCATCGCGTAAAAAGAAATAAAATAATCATAGAGGAGATCGAGAAAATTGGATGAGAAAATAATACTCGAATATGAGCAGTATAGAAACCAAGCGGAGACTACGAAAAAAGCGATAGAGCTTATAGATACGAACATCGCCGAGCTAAAGCTTACCAGAAATGGACTAAAGGAAATAGAGAAGCTAAGCATAGGAAATGAGATTCTCGTACCAATAGGCTCTGGAAGTTTTCTAAGAGCTGAGATAAAAGACAATGCCAAGGTTATTGTTTCGATAGGTTCAGAAGCCTTTGCAGAAAAAAGCATTCCTCAAGCCATTGAAGACCTTGAGGCAAGAGCAAAGGAGCTTGAGAAAGCAAGAGAAGAACAGCTAAAAATTCTAAACTTCATTGCAAGCAAGCTTGAGGAGCTTACACCTAAGGTTCAGGAGATAATTTCCAAGCTTCAATCAGAGGCTAAGAAGTGATGTTTGAAAGCTTAAAAAAGAAGCTCTCTGGGTTTAGGGAGATACTAAGTAAAGAAACAACGCTAACTGAAGAAAAATTAGATGAAAAACTTTTTGAGCTTCAAATTTTACTCTTAGAGAGCGATGTTGCCCTTGAAGTAACAGAAAAAATACTCGGCGATTTAAAAGAGAACCTCAAAGGCAAAAAGGTTGAGAAAAATAAAATTCAGGAGATAATCAAGAACTCCATAAAAAATTCCCTACTTGAGATTTTTAAAAAGCCTGAAGCTTTACCATCTCTCATAAAAAATAAAAAAGATAAACCCTTCGTAATCCTTTTCGTTGGGGTCAATGGCACAGGAAAAACCACTACGATAGCAAAAATCGCTTACATGCTAAAGAAACATGGAATTTCTTCAGTAATAGCAGCAAGCGATACCTTTAGAGCGGGGGCAATAGAGCAGTTAGAGGAGCATGCAAACAAAGTGGGAGTTAGGCTAATAAAGCATCAGAAAGGCGCTGACCCGGCGGCTGTAGCCTTTGATGCCATACAACATGCTAGGGCAAAGGGCATAGACGTTGTGCTTATAGACACTGCGGGCAGAATGGAAACTAATGTTAATCTAATGGATGAGATGAAGAAAATTGCAAGGGTTACCAAACCCGATTTAATCTTATTTATCGGAGATGCTCTCACTGGCAATGCAGCAGTAGAGCAAGGAAAGGAATTTAGCAAAGCTGTGGAGATAGGAGGAATTATCTTATCAAAGGCAGATGCAGATGCAAAGGGTGGAGCAGCTATCTCTTTGGCTTATTTGCTAAATAAGCCAATTTACTTCCTTGGTACAGGTCAAGGTTACGAAGATTTAATTGAGTTTGACCCTGAAAAATTTGTGGAAGAGATTTTGTGAAATCTACACTTTTTTCTTTAGAAACTCTGTAAAATATTCTGTGAATTTCTCTAAATCTGAAATATCTTCTTTTAAAATTTGATATATAACTTCGTTATCTACCTCCCAATAGATATGCACTAGCCTATTTCTAAACCTCGCCATTTCTATTAATTTAGGAAGAAAGTCCTTAGGAAATGCTCCGACTTCTTGCAGAACTCTAAAAGTATCTGCATAATCTTCAGGAGTTCTTAGCTTATTCTGAGCAATAACATGATTACACATGTCAATAGAAGCTTCTATTGCAATTAGAAGATGATATTTTGCACTTGCAACTTTATGCACATCTCTCAAAAATTCATCTTTTGATAAATTTGCAAGTTCTCTAAGTTTATCTAATGCATTAAATAATTCTGAAAAAAGCTTCCTTATTTTATCAGGATTATATTTATACTTATACTTCAAGATTCAAAGCCTCCTTCATGTAAACTCTCCTAAAATATGCAAAGTCGTGATATTCCGATATCGTCAAAGCCTCAAAATCGCTTCTCACATCTTCATTTTTACTGAAAAGAATTTCTCCATACCTTATTACCTGTCTCTTATACACATCTCCGAGCCCACGAGACTAGGCATGATCTCGTATGCCGTCTTCTGCTTGAA
>CBFDVL010000103.1:0-4920 GCA_965613365.1 uncultured archaeon
CTCAACAAATCATCATAAAGAACAACGAAGCATGGAAATCCTATTTTGCTCTGCTGAAGTTGAAGGCTAAGAAAAAGCTTCCAAAACACATTCAGAACATAAGACCACCGAGATACTGGAAAAACCGCGGGATGAGAATGAAATCCTTAGAAGCGGGAACCTCTCACGCTTCAGCGTGAGAGGATGTCAGAGTTGGTAAAAGATTTAGTCTCGCAGTTAGGAGGTGAGATAAAAATAGAACATGGGAAAGGAGCTGTATTTAGGATATCCTTCCCTATTTAGGAGATGAAAATAATGACGAAAATTCTTGTAGTAGAGGATGAAAGTATTATAGCACGAGATATAGAGGCTACTTTAGAAGATATGGGTTATGATGTTGTCGGAATTGCCTCTTCTGGAGAAGAGGCGGTTAAAAAAACAGAGGAACTAAAACCCGATATTGTTCTCATGGATATTGTACTTCGTGGAGAGATGGATGGTATTGAAGCTGCGAAGCTTATACGCTCTCGTTATAAAATTCCCGTTGTGTACGTAACGGCATATACCGACGAAAAAACATTACAACGAGCGAAAGTAACTGAACCTTTTGGTTATGTAGTTAAACCCTTTGAAGAGCGAGATCTCCAAGTCGCAATCGAGATAGCGCTATATAAGCATGAAATGGAAAAGAAACTCGAAGAAAGTGAAAGAAGATTTAGAGAACTTGTCTATTATTTACCAGAGATCGTTTTTGAAACAGACTCAGATGGTAAGATAACTTATGCAAACTATGCAATGTTTGAAAAAACAAAATATAGTAAAGAGGACTTTGAGAAAGGAATCTCATTGCTCGATTTGATAGCTCCTAAGGATAGGAGTAGAATAGTAGAGGATATAAAAAGAATAGTAAAGGGAGAAAAATTGAAGGGAATAAAGTATAACATGCTTAGAAAGGATGGAACAACCTTTCCATCACTCATACATATCTCTCCTATATCCTCTGGAAAAAATTTAATCATACTCCGTGGCGTTATAGTAGACCTATCCGAAGAAATCGACGAGAAAGCTAAAAAATTGATGATAAAGAGATTAAAAGTACTCAAGTCCTATATAGAAGAATAGAAACCATAAAAAACAAATTCCGCTGGTCCTATCATATAAATTTCTTCTTTTAACTCAACATAAACATCTCCGCCCTTGGCATGGAATAACAAAGGTTCATCTTCCTTTGCTATTCCCAATGTTGCTGCCACTACACCACTTGCACATATTCCAGTGCCACAGGCGAAAGTTTCTTTCTCTACTCCTCTCTCGTAAGTTCTTATTTTAAATTCGTTTTCCTTTAACTTCTGAACAAAATTTACATTTGTCCCTTGAGGAAATAGCTCATTATATCTTATTTTTCTCCCTAAGGTTTCTACATCTACTTTCTCTACGTCCTCAACAAAAACCACAACATGAGGTACGCCGATATTTACCGCAGTTATCTCAAGTCCTTCGAGCTTCTCCTTAATGAGTTCTCCCTCTCCAAGAGCAGGTATATCCTTTCTGTCAAACTTTGGTTTACCCATTGCTACTCTGACATAGCTTACTTTTCCTTGATTTTTTGTAATCTCAACTTCTTTTACTCCTGCCAAGGTTTCTATCCTTATTAACTTTTTGTTTTTCAGCAAAAAGTTAGAAGCGTGCTTCGCAAGACATCTTATGCCATTTCCACACATCTCTGCCTCGCTACCATCTGGGTTGAAAATCCTCATTTTAATGTCAGCCTTGCTTGAAGGCTCTGCAAAAATTAGCCCATCCCCTCCTATTCCAAATCTTCTATGGCAGAGCTTCTTGGCTAAGCCACTTTTTTCTTCTTCTTTTATTTCTTCGTGAAGGTTTTCGATTATTATAAAGTCATTTCCAGCTCCATGATATTTGTAGAACTTTAACTTCATTTTCCTCTCGCCTAGCAAAACTTAGGGATTTATATATTAAAAATCTAACTATTTGGCATGAATCTACAATTATAGAAGTTCCAAGGTTCTAAAAACAAGCCAAGCGAAAAATTTTAAATTATCAAAGAATTTAAAATAATTGAAAGGGATGATGAAATTATCCCCGCCTGAGAGATGATGAAAGAAGAGCCGGCTGACCTTTTATCTACTCAACCTCTTTACCCATATATGGACCCTCTCTTCTATAACCAAACCTTCTGTAGTACTCTCTTGTTCCTATAGCACTCGTTATTAAAATTTTCTCTTTTCCATGCTTCAAGGCTATTTCCTCCGCCTTTTCAAGTAGTCTCGCCCCAAAACCTTTATGCTGCTCAGCCTCCTCCATCCTCTCTCCAAGAGGAACCGCTGGACCTAAAACTCTAAGCTCTCTTATTAAAGCTGTTTTTTCATCTATTTCTTTGCGGTGTGCTTTGTGAGAAGGAAATCTCAGCCTAAGATAAGCAATAAGAGCATCGTTCTCCACATCTTCGAGAGAGATGAAGTACTCTTCCCCCTCTGAAGCTTTATAAGCTTCGACAAGAATTTCTATGGCATCTTCGTTTATTTCTACTCCCTCTTTATAAACGAGATGTCCAACATCTCTACATCTTATGCACCTACACCTTATCCCAAGTTCTTTCAACCTACGATAGACCATCGCACCTAAATCGCCACGCTTTACTCCGGCTTCAATAAGCTGTGCTGGAATATCGCGCTGAATTCTCATCGTCCTAACCCACTTAGGTAAAAGCTTTTTAATCTCAACAATAAGCTCAGCAGCTTCCTCATCAGTATATGGTTTGTACTTACCTTGCTTCCATAGCTCATAGAGCTTAGTTCCTTTGATAACCAATGTTGGGTAGATTTTTATCGTATCTGGTTTGAATCTTTCATCTTGAAAAATTCTTTTGAAAATTCTTAAATCCTCTTCAAAGTTTGAGAACAAGCCCGGCATCATGTGGTAGCCAACCTTCAAACCAGAATCTTTCAGTATTCTCGTAGCCTCGACCACTTCCTTAACGCCATGCCCTCGCTTGACTTTTTTGTAAACCTCGTCGCTTATTGTTTGCACGCCTACTTCTACTCTCGTGCCTCCAAGCCTTAGCATTAAATCGACCTCTCGCTCCATTGCAAAGTCTGGGCGTGTTTCAAAGGTTATACCCACGCACCTCACCTTTGCCTTTTCATTTAGCTTCTGAGCTTCTTCCAAGCTTTTGGCATCTCTTTGGTTCATTGCGTCCAAGCAACGCTTTACGAAGTACTCCTGATATTCTTCAGGTTGAGCTGGAAAGGTTCCTCCCATCACGATTAGTTCAACCTTGTCTATTGGATGACCTATCCTTCTAAGCTGGTTTAGCCTATCCCTTGTTTGAATGTAAGGGTCGTAGCCCGCTCTTATAGCTCTTAACGTAGCTGGCTCTTTGCCGGTATAGCTTTGCGGAGCATTCTCGCCACGAGGGCAATAGATACATTCTCCCGGGCAAGGATAGGGTCTTGCCATTACCGCAACAACAGCAATCCCAGAAATCGTTCTCACAGGCTTTCTTCTGAGATATGGCAAAAGCAACTTTCTGTCTTCCTCGCTTGCATGCTCTAAGATTTCTGCATTGCTTGGTATCCTTGCTAAAGAGTACTTCTTAGCTATCCTCGCCTTAATTCTTGTTATTTCTTCCTTTTCCAAAGGAAGGGATTTTTTTAGCTCCTCTATTATCTCCCGATACATGCTACGCGATTCCTCAACCTTCCAATTTTTTCTATCTCTATCTCAACTATATCTCCTATCTTCATTTCCCCTACTCCCGGTGGAGTTCCCGTTGCAATAACATCTCCCTTTTCAAGCGTCATTATACCCGAGATGAACTCGACCAATTCCTCAATGCCAAAAATGAAATTTTCTGTGTTGGAACTCTGTTTTAGCATGCCGTTCAACCAGAGCTTTATCTCAAGATTATTTGGATTTGGAATCTCTTCCTTAGTTACAATCCAAGGTCCGAAAGGAGCAAAAGTGTCAAAGCTCTTAGCTCGAGTCCATTGCCCATCCTTTCTCTGCAAATCTCTTGCTGTAACATCATTGAAAATGGTATATCCAAGAATAACGTCAAAAGCTTCATCTCTACTAACATTTTTACATCTCTCTGCTATAACTACTGCAAGCTCTGCTTCATAGTCAACACGTTTACTCTGCTCGGGATAAATTATCTCTTCCTCATGAGCTAAAGCAGAGGAGGGAGGCTTTAGGAATATTATCGGTTCTTCTGGAATCTTCATTCCCAGCTCCTTTGCATGGTCTTTGTAGTTTAGCCCTATGCATATTATTTTTGAAGGCTTTGAAGGAGGAAGAAATTTGACTTTTGAGAGAGGAACTTTATTATCTTCGAAAAAAACATAACCTTCTCTAACCTCACCTTCAATCTTCTTGCCATTATAAACAAATCTACCTATTTTCATATGAAAGAACTATACATGCCCACTAAAAAGCTTTCCTATAATGGAACCTTATGAGAGTACTTATAAACATCCAGAAACATGGAAACATGCATCATACCAACGCCCGTTCTCACGCCTTCTATGGTTTTTATTTTTTCATTTATAAAATCTCCCAAGGACTTTGCATCTTTTGCCAATACCTGAATAACAAGGTCATGGTGTCCGTGAGTTGTTGCTACAACCTGAACCTCTTCGTACTTTGCAAGTTTTTCTGCGACTTCCTTAATTTTCTCTGGCTCTACCGTCAAGCCTACCCATACTATTTTGCTATAACCTAACTTCTCGGGATTTACAATAGCAACGCATCTCTCAATAATACCTTTTTTTAAAAGACGTTGCACCCTACTATGCACTGTGCTTTTTGGGAGGCTGATTTTTTTCCCAATATCTTTATAGGACATTCTCTGTCTCTTATACACATCTGACGCTGCCGACGAAGGCTTAGGTGTAGATCTCGGTGGTCGCCGTATCATTA
>CBFDVL010000104.1:0-4847 GCA_965613365.1 uncultured archaeon
AAAGACTATTTTAGTTGGGAATTTCTTCGCTAATGGAGAAAGAGCTGAAAGAACTTGATTTTTCCAATATTCATCACCACCATGAGCTAAAATTAGGAGAGCTATTTTCATGCTCATAGTAACCCTTGCTTAACAAGTCTGTCCACCTGAGTTTTTGTATATCTCCACACTACATCGCCTTTTTTATCACTTTGCACCTGCCATGGCTTTACTATTACAACATCACCTTCTTTTATCCATATTCTTCGTTTTATCTTTCCGGGGATTCTACACATCCTAACCTTGTTATCCTTGCATTTCACAAGCATTCTACTTGCACCGAGCATTTGCTCTACTATTCCAAGAACCTCATTATCCTGAGGAAGTCTCAATCGCTTTAGTGCTTCTTCTTCATCTTCCAAGCTATCCCTCCTTCTGTCTCATATACTCTCTAACATCTGAAAGCATATCAATTAAATATTCGCTTGCAGAGGTTTTTAAATCTTGAGGATGAATCTCTTCTCTTAAGTAGGCGTTTTCCAGCTCCTCATAGCTTTTGAATGATATGTTACCTCCGAATTTCTCAGGTCTCTTTATCTCAACCTCTTTATATTCATTGAAGATGAAATATTTATAAATCTCGAGCACAGGATTTCTTTCTTTGCTTCCTATTGGACAGTAAGCTTTTTTCATTTTTTTCCTTATGACTTCTGGAGCATCGTCTATTGCGATAAAGTTCTCTTTACTCGAGGACATCTTTTCATCTCCATCTAAACCATGGATTATTGGTAAATGCATGCATACTGGTGAAGAGTAGCCAAGCTTTGGAAGGTTATCTCTTGCAAGCATGTGAATTTTTCTTTGATCCATGCCACCTAATGCGACATCCACTCTTAAAGCGACCATGTCTATAACTTGCATAAGGGGATATATCACTCTTGCCACCTTTGGATTTTCCTCCCGCCTTCCTACCAAGTCCATGCTTCTCTTTGCTCTTAGCAATGTTGTTTGCAGGGCTAATCTTTGAACATCCAAAAAGTAATCTCCTTTAAGCTGAATCTCTGAGCCAAGAACAAATTCTGTCCGCTCTTGGTCTAAACCAAGAGCAATAAAGCATTGCTTATTGTACTCTGCTATTTTTTTAATTTGTTCTAAGCTTCCTTTACCATTTAAATATGCATGTAAATCGGCAAGCAAAACTACTACATTAAAACCTAAGCTTTGCATTTGAACGAGTTTATTTACAGATAAGGCATGTCCAAGGTGAATCTTTCCACTCGGTTCATAGCCAACGTATACTCTTGGGTTGCTTTTACTCAACACTTCTTCAAGCTCTTTCTCTGTTATTATCTCAGCTGCACCTTGCTTTATTTTCTCGAGTTTTTCTTTTGTTTCCATTTACCTTCACCTAACCTAACTGAGATGCTAAACCTGTAAAGGTCTTTGCCGTCTTTTTTTCCCACAAGAGTGGGCGAAACAATAACCTCTGCATTATATTTATTTTTTAAAATCCTTGCGATTCTCTTTGCTACTTTTTGTGAGCTGATATAAAAATCTATGCCCTCCTTAAGCTTCTTAATTTTTGATACAAAGGAGTTCTGAAGATTCTCCTCAACTATGCTGTAAATTTTATCTTCATCATAGCTTCCTCTTATCTGTAAGATAGCTTCATAGTAGCCTCCCGCTCTTCTCGAGCAATCTATGCACTGCTCAAACCTTGCCTTAACAACGATTTCCTCTTCTTTTTCAAATGATACTTCTCCTACCATTCCCCTTATTTTTATTTTTGATAGTATTTTACCTTCATTTTCATAGAATTCCAATATATCAAAGTTTTCTACTTCAAATCCCTTTTTATGTAAGGCTTCGATCGCTCCGTAAGCAAGAATATCTGGTAGAAAATTGCTTATGTATTCCCATTTGCCTTTGTGATAGATTCTATAACAGGTTTTGCATACTCTTAACTCTATTCTTTCAGGAATTTCCGGGGGATTTTCCTTTAAATAACAAGAGTAACATCTATTGTCTATTAGCTCATCTGTTATTTTACCACAGATACAGCAGAATCTTCTGAATTTCTTAACCATATTCTCTCACTTAAAGCACTACCATTTGAGCATGGGGGATATTCTTAACTTTAATAACATTCCCCTTCTCTACTATTTTTAGTTCTATAGCCAAGGAGACAATATTCTTGCCAACGAGGTTTGCTATCGTAGCTATGGACAAAAGTTCAGAGGCTTTATTTTTATCTATAACCTCCCCACCATAAAATTCTTTGCTTACTTCTAATCTAAGCCTCTCATCTTCAAAGGTTTTACCAAGTAAATTTTTATCACAGATTGCAACGAGAACCTCTTTACCAACGTTGTAAACCTTGGCATAGAACATTCCTACACTCTCTTAAATCTCCCTATTTTTGGTTCATAAATTTCGCCCTCTTGCATAAGCTCGGTCAGCACGCTCTCAAGCTCTTCTTCATCGAAGCCGCTCTCTTTTAGCAAAGTAATATATTTTACTCCCTCTCCCCTGTCAAGCTCTTCTATCAGGTTTAAAATCACAATTTTTTTGTCCTTTTCTTCCCCGCTTTCAAGTTTTATTTCCTCAACTTCAACACTTGTTTCTTCTTTTTCTTCTGGCTTTTCTTTTTCTCTCTCCTTAAGGAGAAGCTCGAGTTTTCTGACAAGCTCCCAGTTCGGGTCATCTATCACTCTTATACACTCTGCCGTTAGATATTTTTCACCTTTATATTCCTTTATTTTCCCTATTACATCCACTAGATCTCCTTCCTTTATTTTTTTTATAAGCTCGACTTCATCTCTAAAGGCTCTTACTGAAATGGTATCACTACCATCATCTAAGGTAATGCTGGCATATTTCTCATCCTCGCTCACAAACCTTGCTACAACAGTAGCCATAACCCTGGCCCTTGCTACTTTCTCACCATAAGGAGTTAAAACATAGTTTGGACTTGCCCTAACATACTCTCCTTCCTGAACGTCTTTTATTCTCACCTTGATTGCGGTGCTCCTCTCTATCATGATACTACCTTATAATGCTCATGCTTAGGTTCATATATGCTTCCATCTCTTTTAAGTTTTTGCAGAAGCTCTTCAACGTTTTCCCTAGAGATTCCAAGCTCTTTTGCTTTTTCTATAATCTCCACCTTCTTTGCGGTTCCAAATTCTTCTTCAAGCTCCTTTATTATATCGATAATTGCCTTGATTTTATCTCTCTGCGATTTTGTAACGCCGACCATTATTTTGTCTATGTCAAATTTTCCAGTCTCAAGGTCAACTCCCGCCTGCTTGAGCGAGAGCTTCACAAGCCTAATAGCTCGCTCAACGTCATCAAGGGTTACGTTGTTGCTTAGTCTTACTCTTGCGGAGGCTCTTGCAATCCTTATTATAGCCCACAGCTGTCTTGCCGTTAAAGGTATTGGCACGTCCTTAGAATCTCTCGCAACCTCCCGCATCTCTACATAAAACTCCTCTATTCTTTTCCTTGCTTCCTCTGTTAACCTTGGATTTATCCTCTGTCTTGCATAGGAGATATATTTCCTGAGCAACTCGGGAGAAATCTTTGGAGCAATTTTCTCTGTCTGAGTTACTGTATCAAGAATATGCCTTGCAATTTCTCTGGTTTCTTCAAGTTCGTCTCTAACAAAAAATATCAAATCAAATCTTGATAATATCGTTGGTGGTAAATTAATCTGTTCTGATATCGGTCTATACTCGTCGAATCTTCCATACTTTGGATTTGCAGCAGCAAGAATAGAGCACCTTGCTCTAAATGTGGCGAGTATTCCTGCCTTTGCTATGCTTACGGTTTGTTGTTCCATTGCCTCGTGCATCGCAGACCTATCGCTGGCATCCATCTTGTCGAATTCGTCAATGCAGTTATGGACTATGATTCCATTGCAGAAAAAGTTATGATACTTAGGGATATAAAGGTCATAGACATCGCCATGATACTTTATTTCTTTTATCTCAACTATTTTATCCAGAAAATAATCTCTTGAAGCTAAAATACTGATTTTCTCTTTAATTTCTGGATTTAAAAATCTGGAAAGTTTGCTTGCTATTTTTAGAAGTTGCTCTCTTGAAGGTCGATATTTTTCATTTTTATAGGCATGAATCGTACTCCATAGTCCTCTTTTAACCAGAATAGTTTTGCTTACAGACTTTGCGATTTTATCACAAATTTCAGCAACTAACCTGCTTGGAAGTTTATTACTATACGACGAAACCTTATGTTTTCTTATAAGAATATTTTTTGCCTTTACACTATACTTTTTGACTGCATTTAGAAGAGATTTTACATCTTCTCTGCCAGTTATAATGATTTTGTTTATCTTTGTTTCTTTAACAAGTTTTGCAAAGATATCAAATCTTCGCAAAGCGAGAATAAAGTTCAAATCACTCTCCTCATTATTTGAAAGCTGGAACTCTATATGGGCTACTTTATAACCTCTACTTCTCTTTATAGAAACGCATCCATCCGAATCTAAACAACCTGCAATGAAAGCTTTAAGCGATTCATCTGGAAGTTTTAAGATATTTCTCAGGTTTTCCTTAGTGAAATAATCAAATAAGTATGCAAGCAAATTTGAATTGGAGTAAAGGACCACACTATCACTTTCTATCTTCTTTCCTCTGATAATACTTTTGCATTTTCTCCTATATAATCCAAGTTTTCTTCCTGAAAAGCTTTCAAAACATTTTTTCAACGTTTCTATCTGTAGTTTATTTTTTTCTGATTGGGTTATTGATAGTCTAGAATTCTTTTTGGATATTGCGACGCTTCCATTTCCATAAATAAAGCCTAAGAAATATGCAAGTTCTGGAGTAATTTTCGCTGTTTTAAAC
>CBFDVL010000105.1:0-4843 GCA_965613365.1 uncultured archaeon
ATAAAACTGGAACAAGGACAAAAAATAATGCATATTTTTGCAATGCAATGCCAGCGAAAGAGATTATTCCCGCGAGCTTAAATAGTCTTCCTCCTATTCTGTGAGTTCTGTTCCACACTTCTTCATTGCTCAAAGTCCAAGGGGTTCTTATACCAATGAACCAGTTTCTCTTTGCATTTTCTATTAAAATTCCGCAATAATAAAACAATATTCCAAAAGCAGGCGTTATTAGTTGAGCGATGCTAAATCTAAAGCCATAGTTCCACAAGATTGTAAGTATGTAAGTATAGAATAAAAACCCAATGGTTAAAATAATGAAACCATTGTAATACTTTCTGAATTCCTCGATATTTTGCTTCAGTGGGTCTATCCTTGGAATTGCGATGAAGAGCAAAAATATCATAAGTAAGATTACTGGTATCAAAAATAGTCCCAAAAATTTTGAAGCGTAACTATCGACTTCGCCTCTAACATTCCAGTGGATAGCCATTTTCTCGGGCATTTGATTATAGAAGTATATGCCAATAATAAATGATAACAAGATTATTCCAAGAGCAACTGCTTCACTTTTATTCATGTTTATAAATATCCCGTCAGGGGATATTTATAGGTTTATAACTACTTCCTCGCCACCCTTAACCCCTAGCTTTTCTGCGGCATTTCCTTGATTAACAGCGATTTCAAGGGTGTTTGCGCTTCCTATAAGAGCAAGCAACTCATTTTTTTCTGCGTAGCCATAACTCTTCAAAAATCTTACTTTAAATTTTTCCTTTATTTTTATGGTTATGCTTTGATTGTATTCAAGGTTTAGGATTTCTTTGGGTATATTTGTTATTATGTTTCCAAAAGCATCGATGCATAGTACTTCGCCGAAAATCTTATCCCCTTTTCTCTCAGGTTTTCTTATTTTTAACTTTTTGAAGCTTTTTATCTCGCTACCAAGCTCCTCTATCTTTGCACCGCAAGCAATTTTCGCTGCTATTGGAGCAAAAACATCTCTGCCATGGAATGTTAAAGAAGCCTCTTCTGGTTGAGGAATCTCTATTATTTTATCTACATCGTTTATAAGAGTGAATACTCCGTTGTCTGGTCCAATAAAAATGTAGTCCTTTGTTTTCAGAATTATTCCTCTTCTCTCGGTTCCCACCCCTGGGTCTACCACAACCACAAACACCGTGCTTTTAGGGAAGAATCTATAGCTCTGCCAGAGAACAAAGCAAGCATGACGAATATCGAATTTTCTTATGCTATGCGTGAGGTCTATTATCTTTGCATTAGGGCAAAGCCTTGCGATAACTCCCTTCATCATTCCTACATATTCGCTTTCGCCAAAATCTGTTAGCAAGGCGATTATCATGAAAGAAGTTTTTTCTCCTACACGTTTTTAATGTTTGTTGTAAAAATTGGATAGAATACAAATCAGCACTGAACTTAAGGAGCTTACTTTATAATTTAGCTGGAGCTAAATTATAAAACATGATCATAAGAGTCAAAGAAATAAGAGGAAGATGTCCCGTCTATAAGGGTGGAGAAAAGATAGTGATAGAAGGTCCAGAAATAGTTCTCGAAAAGACAGACAAGCTTTGCATTCATGCTTTGGCTACGATACTACATTATATAGTGGCTTTAAGAGAAGGGGTAGACCCCGTAAAACTTGGGCTGGCAAAAAAAGGGAAGAAAGCCTATATTCAATGCTTAGACCCAGGAGAACCTTATACCAATGGCGGTACTGTAATTTTTGAGGTTTCGCAGAGTTAGAATTTGCAAAAAAATGGAGCGGGGGGGATTTGAACCCCCGACAACCTGATCTTCAGTCAGGCGCTCTCCCAGGCTGAGCTACCGCTCCCTATACGGGCCCGAGGGGATTTGAACCCCCGACCTGAGGATTAAGAGTCCCCTGCTCTAAACCAGACTGAGCTACGGGCCCTCTGGTATTTCTGATTTTAATTTATCGATTATAAAGATTTCTGTTAAGTGTACATCACGCCGACTTCTTTTCCAACGCCTTCGTACTTGCCAAGTATCTTGTCTATAGCTTTAGAGAAGTCTAAGGAAGTAACCTTGTTTCTGTTTTCCCTGATTGCAAACATCCCTGCTTCAGTGCAGATTGCCTTTATATCAGCTCCAGAAGCACCTTCTGTTTCCTCGGCAAGTTCTTCGTAGCTTATATCCTCTGAGAGATTCATTTTTCTTGTGTGAATTTTGAATATCTCTATTCTGCCTTCATGATCTGGGAGAGGTATTTCAATAAGTCTATCAAACCTACCTGGGCGGAGCATCGCGGGGTCAAGAATATCGGGTCTATTTGTAGCTGCAATTATTCTCACATCTCCCCTTGCATCAAAGCCGTCCATTTCTGCGAGAAGCTGCATTAGAGTGCGTTGAACTTCTCTATCACCACTTGTAGAGGAATCTAATCTCTTAGCTCCTATGGCGTCTATCTCATCTATAAAAACAATGCTCGGTGCTTTCTCCTTTGCAAGCCGGAATAACTCTCTTACAAGCCTTGCTCCCTCGCCTATATATTTTCTAACAAGTTCAGAGCCTATTAACTTAATAAATACAGAATTAGTTTCATGAGCAACGGCCTTAGCTATTAAAGTTTTACCAGTACCCGGAGGACCGTAAAGCAGCACGCCCTTTGGTGGGTCTATTCCAACCTCTTCAAAAATCTTTGGATTAACCAAAGGTAATTCAACAGTCTCCTTTATCTCCCTTATTTGCTCCTGCAAACCACCTATATCGCTATAGCTCTCCTTTGGCTTTTCAACTATTTCCATGGCAAGGACGGCAGGGTCTTTTTCAAATGGTAAAACATCGACAACGGCTAAGCTTTGTTGGTTCATCGCGACCCTTGCTCCAGGGACCAAGCTTTTTTGGTCTATGAATTGCGAGATACCCACAACAAAAGTAGGGCCTCCTGAGCTTCTTACCACAACCTTACCATTTGGTAGAATATCTTGAAGCGTGCCAACAACTAATGGCATTGACCTGAGCCTCTCAAGCTCGCTTCTGAGCTTTCTTACCTCTCTTTCAAGCAAAAGCTTTTCATTTTCAAGAATTCTCTTTCTATCTTCGAGCCACTTTACTCGTTGAGAATAACCATTTTTTAACCTGAGATTTTCATTAGAAAGCTGCAAGCATTCGCGCTCAAGCTCCCTAACTCTATTCAGAAGATAGGCTGTCAAATCTTCTCCCTTATTCTTTGCATCCTCACTCATGTTACCTCAATATTAAAATATTAATTAACCTCAAAAATAATTTAAAAGTTATTGCGAGGTTTGAAAATGTACTGCGAGGTCTGCGGAAAAAAAATCGATAAGCCCTATGTAGTAAGAATAGAAGGAACAGAAATGAAAACTTGCAGAGAGTGTGCAAAATTTGGGGTTGAGCATAAAACTTGGAGCAGATTTCCAAAGAAGAGAGCACTGCCTAAAGCTAAAGCAAGAAAAAGAAAATTAAAGCCAAAAATTGCTCAGGAAGTAAGCTTTGAGGTAGTTGAAAATTACTCCGAGATCATTAGAGGTATAAGAGAGAAGCTTGGCTTAAGCAGAGAGGACTTTGGAAAGAAAATAAATGAAAAGGCTTCGGTAATAGCAAGACTCGAAACAGGGAAAATGGTGCCAGATATAAAGCTGGCTAAGAAGATGGAGAAGATATTTGGAATCAAGCTTCTTGAGAAGGTGGAAGAGGAGAAAATAAGTATCTCCTCCTCAGGTTCGGCGGAACTTACAATTGGAGATATAATAAAGATAAAGAAGAAAAAATGACAGATATCCAAAGCAGAGTTCCAGAGGTAAAGGTACCACTTACCAGAGTGGGAGTTGAGGGCGTTAAGAAGCTTATAAAGATTCCAAGAAAAGGAAAAAGACCAATAATTCTTCTTTTAGAAATAAGTTGTTTTGTTGACCTGCCTTCAAATCTAAAAGGAATACACATGTCGAGAAATCTCGAAGCAATAAATGAAATTCTAGAAGAAGCGATGAAAAATAGCGAGCATAGAATCGAGGAACTCGGAGAAAAAATAGCAAGAAAGGTGTTAGAAAAGCACGAATATGCAAATCTATGCGAGGTTGAGATAAAGACAAAGTACATGATAAGGCTTAGCGATAGCCAAAAGTTTGTCAAACTATTTTCAAATGTTATTGTTGATAGGAGAAGCAAAGTAGAAAAGACAATAGGTGGAGAGCTTAAAGAATATCTGAAAAATAATAAACTTGCCACCGTAAGCCTTGAGGTGGAACCTTCAAAAAATAAGTTTCTGGATGCGGAAGAAATAATAAAAGTCCTGTTAGAAGCTGTGAAAAGCGCGAATGAGGAAGAAGTTGTAAGAAAGCTGATAAAGAAATGTAATAAATATAGACTGAAAGGCATCGCGAGGTGTTTTGTAGACTACCCAGACTTTACAACCTATGCTGAGAGTGACAACCTATGAAAATTTATCTTTTATCTTTTTCCAAATCAACAATCTCCAAAGAGCTTAAGGGGCGATATTCAGCTAAAAATGCAAGGCCATTTTCCTTTCTCTCCGAATTCTTTGGTCTCGGCTTTCTTTGGTTAGCAGCAACGCTCAGCAGGCTTTGTCTTGCTTTATTTCTGATTTTTCGTCTTCTGTTAGTATTTCGCTTACTATTTCACCTACTCCTTCGGGTGCTTCTTGTCCGCCGAGGATTATTATGTAAAGCTTTTTATTGTAATCAGAAAAGTTTGTTTTGTCTACGAGGTAAACTGTTATTCCATTATCTTCCAGATAATCAACGAATTCTTTTGCAAGCTTTAGGTCTATGGAGTTTGCAAGTATCGTTACCTCTGGCGAGTAAACTCCCGCCGTTGTCGTTACCGC
>CBFDVL010000106.1:0-4808 GCA_965613365.1 uncultured archaeon
CTAATGGAAATTCTGGCAAGGGCTCAAGAGCTCGAAAAACTTGGAGAGAAAGTTATACATCTTGAGATAGGTGAGCCAGATTTTGATACTCCAGAAAAAATCAAAAACGCTGCTATCTCAGCAATAAAAGAAGGATTTACTCATTACACAAATTCCCAAGGTATTGAAGAGCTTAGAGAGAAATTATCAGAACACTTAAACGCAATACTTGGAGTTGATGCTCTTCCAAGCGAGATAATAATCACTGGAGGCGTAAGCCAAGCTCTTTTGTTTGCATTACAAACCATAGTAAATAGAGGAGACGAAATAATAATAACAGACCCTACCTATCCTTGCTATCCAAACTTCATAAAGATTGTGGGAGGAAAAATAAAGAGAGTAGAGCTAAAAGAGAAGAATTACTCTTTCAACGTCGATAAGTTGTCTGAGCTTATAAGTAAAAAAACCCGAGGTATTCTACTTAATTCCCCATTAAATCCTACTGGAACATATCTAACTGAAAAAGAGCTTAAAGCTATAGTGGAGATTGCAGAGGATTACAATAATTATATCATCTGCGATGAAATATACTCCGGCTTGGTATACGATAGGGAGCGAAGTCCCAGCATCCTGCAGCAGAGCTATGATAAAGCTATAATGCTTGATGGTTTTTCAAAACTCTATGCAATGACTGGCTGGAGAATAGGGTATGCGGTTGCCAATAAAAATATTATTAGAGGTATGACAAAGCTTCAGCAGAATTTCTATATCTGCCCGAGCTCAATAGCTCAAAAAGCTGCTATGGTGGCACTTGAATGCAAGAAAGAAGTTGAAGAAATGAAAAAAGAATTTGATAAAAGGAGAAGATTTGTTTTTAATAAACTTTGCAAAATTGAAGGAATAAAGGTTAGCGAGCCAAGGGGAGCTTATTATATATTTCCTGATATAAGCTCGTTTTCTCAAGATTCTCATAGTTTTGCTAAGATGTTGCTTGAGAAAGCCAAAGTAGCCTTAACCCCCGGAAGTGCCTTTGGTAGAAGTGGAGAAGGACATATAAGGATATCGTATGCGAACTCTCTTGAAGCTCTTAAGGAAGGAATTGAAAGGCTGGAAGAGTTTATTTCCCGATTGCCCAGCCAAACTCCTCCCTAATAATAAGTATCGATGCTTGGGGCGGAACAACTCCTATCTCGGTGATTATTAGGTCTATGTACTCGGGGGGAGTAATATCAAAAGCAGGATTTCTGATTCTTACGTTTGGAAATTCCTTCGGGTCTGCTACCTCTTCTGGGCTTCTTTCCTCTATTTTCACAAGCTCCCCAACAAGAGTTTTTGGATGAAACTTATAGGTTTCTGCGGCAACAAAAAAAAGAACCCTTGCCTCGTGAGCAGCTAACGCTATCTGGGAAGTGCCTATTTTATTGACTACTGCTCCATTTGCCGCTATGCTATCGGCGCCAACTATAACTTTGTCTATCTTCTTCATAAAGGTTCTAACAGCGCTATCTACTATTAATGTTGTGGGTATCCCCAAGCTTGAAAGTTCTTTTACTGTTATATGTCCTTGGTATCTTGGTCTTGATTCTGTTGCAAATACCTCTATATCTTTCCCTTGCATCCAAGCAGTTTTTATCACAGACAAAGCTGCCTTTGAATTACAATGGGTTAGCAAAGTATCGCCGTCCATGATTCTTTTCGCACCTATTTCTCCTATTTTTTCTACCGCCTTCTCGGATTTTCTTATAAATTCTTCTGCAGTAGTTATTGTGAGCTGCTTTAGAAATTCCACATCACCCTTTGCATGCTTTACTCTATATATTATGAATTGCACTGCATTTGGCAATGAAACAGCAGTAGGTCTTGACGATATCAAAATATTTCCTGCCTTTTCCAAACCTTTTATGAATTCCTCCGAAGTTTTTGCTTTGGTAACTTCTGCATACTGCTGAAGTGCTTTAGCTGCAGACCTCGCGATTTTTCCGGCTCCCCTAATTTCCATTTTAGCTATTTTTTCAGCTATTTCCTTTACCTGTTCTATTTCCATAGTTATCCCTTTCAAAATCTTTTTATGTAGATATAGAAAATATATCCTTTAAGATTTATAAAATAAGCCCCGGTAGTGTAGCCCGGCCAATCATGTGGGACTCTCACTCCCACGACACGGGTTCAAATCCCGTCCGGGGCATTAAAACTTTTTCATTGCTCATAAAAATTAAAATATTTAAGAATTTAATTTTTAGGGACTCAATCTATTTAAATCTTAAAAAACTTATATACTTGCATGAAGAATTCTTTTAAGATAGGCAAAATCTTTGGAATAGATATAGAAATGCATATAACCTTTCTTCTCCTCTTAGTCATATTTATCTGGCAAGGGGCAGCTTTCTTCTCTGCTATAATTGTTCTCTTTACCTTTGTCCTAATTCATGAACTCTCTCACTCTTATTTGGCAGTGAAATATGGAGTTAAAATAAAAAAAATACTGCTCTTGCCAATAGGAGGGGTTGCTATAATGGAAAGCATACCAAGAGAACCAAAAAAGGAGCTTATTATATCATTGGCAGGGCCTTTGAGTAATTATTTTATCGCTTTTTTGATCCTTGTTTTCTCAAATATTATAGGTATGGAAATTTTATGGTCTAATACCCATCCTAAACTTTTTCAGGAATTTAATGTTGAAAATTTGATTTTATTCGCCTTCTGGATAAACATAGTTCTTGCGAGTTTTAATCTTTTCGTCCCGGCCTATCCAATGGATGGGGGAAGAATATTAAGAGCATTACTTGCAACGAAAATGGGCTATCTTCAAGCTACCGAAATAGCGGTGAACATTGGAAAGAGTATATCGATTTTTATGATAATTTTTGGAGTATTTTATAATATTTTTCTTGTTTTAATCGGATTCTTCATATACATAGGTGCATCTGCAGAGATTTCTCATATTGGAATGGAATATGCGCTTAAAGGTATAAAGGCTAAGGACATAATGACCGAACATGTAGTCATGGTTAATGAAGAAGCGACCCTTGAGGAACTCTATAACATAATATTAAACACGCGGCATATGGGCTATCCTGTCGTAAGAGATTCTGAGATAGTAGGTATGGTGACATTTGGTGACTTAGCAAGAGTTCCAAAAGAGAGATGGAAACATCTAAAAGTAAAAGATATCATGAGTAAAAAAGTTATTTTTTGTCCTCCTGAAACTGAAGTCTTGGAAATTGTGAGAATAATGAACAGAGAAGAAATTGGAAGAATACTTGTCATGGAAGATGGAAGAATAAAAGGGATAATATCAAAAACAGATATTGTTAGAGCTATGAGAATAGCAAGACTTAAAGTATTAGAAAAGTAAAATTAAAACACATGTCACGATGTTTAACAATATTGGCTATTATTATAATTATTTTATTTTTATTAATTCCTGCAGTCCATGCAGAAGAGTATTCATTCCCTTCTTTTAATATTTCGGTATCTCTCGATGAAAAAGGCAATATGCATGAGAAAACGTCTTTTATAATAAAAAACCTTGGAGAAAACGAAATTTCTGAAATAGAATATTCTTTTGCTATGAAACCTATAGAATTTTCTGCTTTTGATACAAAAGGAGAACTTGAGTATTATTTTGAAGAAGAAAGTTGTGTTGTAATAAAGCTCAGAAAACCATTATCATCTGGAGAGGAAGTAAAAATTACAATGAACTATGTGATTCCCGATATGGTTGTGGAATATAGAGGAGCCAAAATGCTTACCTTTAGCTATGTTCCAACTACGGAAATAGAGGATTTTAACGTAATTGTAGCTTTGCCTAAGGGAGGAACGCTTGTTTCTGATATAAAAAAAGGCGGAGAATCAATATCTGCGATATCTCCCACTCCTAATAGAATCTACAGCGATGGAGAAAGAATTATTATAATGTGGAATAGAAAAAACATGAAACCTGGAGATAATTTCAGAATCGTCTTTACATATAAAATGATAAGTGAGAGAAAAATTAAATATATCGCACTAATTTTTGTTGGCATGCTCATAGGTTCCGGGATTACATTCCTCATTGTTAAAGGAAGAAAAAAAGAGCAGAAAATAGCTAAGCTTGTTTTGAATGAAGAAGAGCAGAAAATTTTTGACCTTATTATAGAAAGAGGTGGAGTAATACTCCAAGATGAAATAGTAAAGGAACTTGACTATTCGAAGGCAAAAGTAAGCAAAATCGTTAGAAAACTTGAAGAAAAAGGGATAATAAGAAAAGAACCGTATAAAAAGACAAACAAGCTTTATCTAAGAAAAGAATTTGGTGGAAAATATTAAAAACATTAAAACTTGCCTAAGGTTGAAAAAAGTACCTCTCTATTTATATAATACTTCTGAACTATCTCAAAAAACTTCTGAGATGATATCTTCTTCCTCTTTTTTATCCCCATTAAGACTTCTATAAACTCCTTTCGCACTATTATCTCTTCATTGATTTCCTTAATAGAAATATTTCCCTCTCTTGAAAGCTCCTGAATATACCTTCCGTTCATCATCACTTCGAGTTTTTTGGTAGAAGGGTCGAATTTGAAAAGAGTGTTTGTCAGGATTTTATCTCCCTCTGTCCCTCCCACTTCCACTATTTCTATGAGATATCTTCTTACTTTTCCTTTCTCATAAATTCTCCTTAGAGAAACAACCATGTCTAAAGCCTTGAGCATTATCACGGGTACTTCCATGGGAGGGTTTGTAAGCCTATCAAAGGCATCTCTTGCGCTATTGGCGTGCAATGTTCCCATGCAGCCATCGTGGCCCGTGTTCATGGCCGTGAAGAGCGTTCTTGCCTCTATTCCCCTCAC
>CBFDVL010000107.1:0-4741 GCA_965613365.1 uncultured archaeon
GTTCTTCTGCTCAGCGTTTGCGGTGGTAGCACGCAAGCACTATCTCCGCTATGCACGCCCGCATGTTCTATGTGCTCCATGATTCCACCGATAAAAACATCTTTACCATCGGCAACAGCATCGACATCGATTTCTATCGCATTATCCAAAAACTTGTCTATTAGTATAGGATGCTCTCCAGAAACCTTTACTGCCTCGCTTATATATCTTTGCAAAGAAGCTTCATCATAAACTATGTCCATCGCTCTGCCACCGAGAACATAGCTTGGTCTGACAAGCACGGGATAGCCGATCCTTGAGGCTATTTCTTTTGCTTCCTCAAAGGAAAAAGCTGTGCCATAAGGGGCTTGGGGTATGCCAAGTTTTTTCAGAACCCGAGTAAACCTTTCCCTATCCTCAGCTCTGTCTATATTCTCTGGAGAGGTGCCGAGGATTTTAACCCCCGCTTTAGCAAGAGGGACGGCAAGATTTATCGATGTTTGACCTCCAAACTGGACTATAACTCCATAAGGCTTTTCCTTCTCTATAACATTCATAACGTCTTCGAAGGTTAGAGGTTCAAAATAGAGCTTATCGCTAACATCGTAGTCTGTTGAGACCGTTTCGGGATTATTATTTATTATTATCGCTTCAATTCCCTCTTCGCGAAGGGCTAAAACTCCATGAACGCAACAATAATCAAACTCTATCCCTTGACCTATTCTTATCGGCCCAGCACCTACGATAATTATCTTCTTCCTCTTTGAAACCTTTACCTCATCAACGCTTTCATAAGAGGAATAGTAATAAGGAGTTTTTGCTTCAAATTCTGCAGCGCAAGTATCGACCATCTTATAGACCGGAGCTTTTCTGATTTTTCTAATCTTCTCCTCCGAAGTTTTGAAGATATAAGCAAGCTGCTTGTCGGAGAAGCCAAGTTTCTTCGCTTTTTGTAAAACCAACTTTGTTGGTTTAACAGAGAGGAGTTTATTTTCCATATCGAGGATATTTTTGATTTTGTATAGGAAGAAGGGAGAAATTCCAGTAATCTTATTTATTTCCTCTATGCTTAGCCCCGCCTTTAAAGCATCATAGATATAAAAGATTCTTTTGTCGGTAGGATGCTTAAGCTCCTTGATTATTTTTTTAATGTCCTTCTCTTCCTCTCTGCCATCTGCGCATATGCCATGCCTTCCGGTATCTAAGCTTCTTATTGCTTTTTGCAAGGCTTCTTCGAAGGTTCTTCCAATAGCCATTACCTCGCCAGTAGACTTCATCTGCGTGCCTATTATCTTGTCTGCCTCTCTGAACTTATCAAAGGGCCATCTCGGAATTTTTACCACAACATAATCTAAGCTTGGTTCAAAGCTTGCTGGCGTTTCCTTTGTTACGTCGTTTGGTATTTCATCGAGGGTTAAACCTATAGCAATTTTAGCTGCGATTTTTGCTATTGGATAACCTGTGGCCTTAGAGGCTAAAGCTGAACTCCTTGATACTCTTGGGTTAACCTCAATAACATAGTACTCCCATCTTTCTGGATTGACTGCAAACTGTATATTACAACCACCTTCAATTTTTAAAGCTCTTATTATTTTTAATGCGGCACTTCTTAGCTTTTGATGATCAACATCGCTCAGAGTTTGGGCAGGTGCTACAACAATGCTTTCCCCAGTATGAATGCCCATGGGATCGAGGTTCTCCATGTTGCAAACTGTTATGCAATTATCAATGCTGTCTCGCATTACCTCATACTCATATTCATACCAACCAAGTAACGATTTCTCTATCAAAACTTGGTTGACCAAGCTTGCCTTTAGTCCACGAGAAGCTATTTCTTTAAGCTCCTCCTCGTTGTTTGCTACCCCTCCACCCGTTCCACCAAGAGTATAGGCAGGTCTTATTATAACGGGATAGCCTATGGCTTCTGCGGTCTCTAAAGCATCTCCAACGCTTCTAACAGCTTTGCTCTCTGGTATTGGCTCATTTATCTCCCTCATTAGCTCAGCAAAAAGCTCTCTGTCTTCAGCTCTCTTAATGCTCTCTATGCTCGTTCCTAAGGTTTCAACTCCGTATTTCTCCAATATTCCAAGTTCAGCTAATTGAGTAACAAGGTTTAGTCCAGTTTGCCCGCCCATTGTTGGAAGCACGCCATCTGGTCTTTCTTTTTCTATTATACTCGCAGCTACTTCTGGAACTAAAGGCTCAACATATATTATGTCTGCAATCTCTTTATCTGTCTGAATTGTAGCTGGGTTTGAATTTACCAGCACAACCTCATAACCTTCTTCGCGCAAAGCTTTGCAAGCTTGGCTACCTGAGTAATCAAACTCTGCCGCTTGTCCTATTATTATTGGACCAGAACCTATGACCATTATTTTGCTTATATCCTCGCGCTTTGGCATGGTTATCGCCTTATTAATTTAACAAACTCATCAAAGAGGTATTCGCTATCTCTTGGACCTGGATTAGCTTCTGGATGATACTGAACAGAGAAAATCGGCAATTCCTTATGCCTTATTCCTTCAACTGTATTATCGTTCAAGTTTATATGCGAAACCTCCAAGAAATCTGGCAAGCTTTCTTCGCTTACCGCAAAACCATGATTTTGAGAAGTTATGTAGGTTTTGCCTGTTTTTAAATCCTTAACTGGCTGATTACTACCGCGATGTCCAAATTTGAGCTTGTAAGTATCTGCCCCAAAGGCTAAAGCCAATAATTGATTTCCTAAGCAAATTCCGAAAATCGGTATCTCCTCATTGATGAGCTTCTTTAAGGTCTTTACAACATAGCTTGCACGTTTTGGATTTCCTGGACCGCTAGAAATCATTATGCCACGAGGTTCAAGCTCTAAAATCTTTTTATAATCATAAAAAGCTGGAACGACTATTACCTCAAGATTTCTTTTCAAAAGGTTTTTTAGGATGCTTGCTTTATAACCACAATCTATTAGCACAACTCTTTCGCCATTACCATATTTTTTTGCTTGTTTACAAGTTACGAGAGAAACAAGGTCGAGCTCCGATATATCCTTTTGCTTTCTTGCCCTTTCAAGAAGATCCTCTGCGTCTATTTCTTTACTCGAAGTTGCTAAGGCACCTTTCATCGTCCCGTATTTTCGTATCTTTATCGTCAGAGCTCTTGTATCAACTCCCGAGATTCCGGGAATATCATGCTCTTTCAAAAACTCGTCTATCGTTTTTTTGGATATTCTATGGCTTGGATTTGAGCAAGCTTCCTTAACCACAAAACCCTCGACTTGTATTCTATTAGATTCAAAATCTTCATCGTTAACACCATAATTACCGATCAAAGGATAGGTCAAAAGTAGAATTTGCCCCTTATAGCTTGGGTCGGTCAAAGCTTCTTGATAGCCAGTCATGCTCGTGTTAAAAACAACCTCGCCGAAGACCTCTTTCTCAGCCCCAAAGCCTTCGCCCTGGATCATAGTGCCATCTTCTAATACCAAGGTAGCCACGAGCTTCATTACTTCACCCAAAACTTTATATATTATTCAGTTATATAAGATTTATCTCGTAAATGACTCAAATTAAGATAAAATGAAACATTTGTGATAAAAATGTATAGAAATATATCAAAGAGTGTTAGAAAGATTCTTGCCGGCTATCCCTATTTGGAAAGATATCTTTCAATGGGAATAATAAATAATAGAGCCTTAGCAAAAACCATACTCGAGGAGGTTAAAAGAGAGCTTAATAGGGAGGTTAATATTCAAAGCGTTGTAACAGCTATAAGAAGGTTGCCAACAAAAAAGGAAGAAAGCAGTAAAATACTTGAAATCTTAGCTAAGAGCGAGGTTAACCTAAGATACGACATAGGGGTACTAACATTAAAAAAATCATCTAAGCTTCCAAACCTTGGCGAGGATTACATAGTAATCCAAGGTCTTGAGACTACGACGATAGTTGGTGAAGAAAAAAAGCTTGCCGAAATTGAAAAAATCCTCGAAGATTCCATCATTGAAAAAAGAAAGAACCTTGCTTCAATCATAGTAAAAAGTCCAAAAGAGATAGCAGTAACTTATGGGGTAATAGCCCATATGGCAAATGCTTTGACTCTTGAAAAAATTAACATAGTCGAAATGATGTCAAGCTACATAGAAACTTGCTTTATAGTAGAAGAGAAAGATGCATTGAAAACAATAGAGATAATAAGGAATGAGATAAAGAGGGCGAGAGGTTATTGAGTTTAAGGTCATAAATTTTAAAAATCTTACCCTTAAATTAATTACACGACCACGACCGTAGCTTCTGGGAGATTTTCTAGTACATACTTTGTTACACTTCCAACAAAAAATTCCTGGAGTTTTGATAACCCCCTCCTTCCCATGATTACTGTAGAGTAATCTCCTTCCCTTGCTTCTTTGACTATCTCCTCCCCTGGACTTCCTTCTCTTATCTTTTCCTCTATAATATCATTCTCAATGCCCTCTTCAGCAAAAACTTTCCTTGCCTTTTTCAATATCCTTTCAGAGCCCGTTGTACCTACGTAGAGAAGGCTTATTTTTAAAATCCTGTTTTTAAAAGCTTGCAGCAGAGAAGCTACGCATCTTACCGCTCTGAGAGAATGAGGGGAGCCATCTACCGGGACTAAAATTCTCGGCATAGGACATTCTTTTACCTCTACTTTTTCTTTTCCTACAACAAAAATAACTATTTCCTGCAAATTATGAATTACATTGCTAGTAACCTCAGCTATTTTCTGTCTCTTATACACATCTCCGAGCCCACGAGACTAGGCATGA
>CBFDVL010000108.1:0-4724 GCA_965613365.1 uncultured archaeon
CGAAGCTTTCTCAGAATGGGGGAGCCGTTAACAGGGCTGTGGCAAGCCCCCTGCTTCTAGGGATAAACGATGCATCTAAGGGTAAAAGCTCAATGTGGATGCAGATGAGGACGAAATCCTTAGAAGCGGGAACCTCACATACTTTAGCGTGAGAGGATGTCAGCAAGATTCATCTAAAACTTTAATAACTCTTTCAGAGAAAAATTTATATATGCAATACCTTCTCCTTGACGCCGACTATGAAACTCGAGACGGAAAGGCTATACTAAAGCTTTGCCTTAAAGGTGAAAAGAGTTTAATAGGCTATGATTTTAACTTCTATCCTTATTTTTACGTGGTTCCTAAAAAAGAGGATTCAAATTTAATCGAAAAATTAAAAGAATTCAACGTCGTAGACGTTGAAAAAAAGAAGAAGAAATTTTTTGGAAGAGAAAAAGAGGTTTTAAAAGTCATTTTACGCCATCCACAAGAGGTACCTTTAGTAAGAGAAAAAATTAAAGCCTTAGAAGAGGTTGAAGAAATTTATGAGTACGATATTCTCTTCGCAAGAAGATACCTCATAGATAAAAATCTAACCCCTCTTGATTTAGTTGAAGTTGAAGGCAATATAACTGAGAAAGGCTTATCTATATCACGAATTTCTCCTACCAACGAAGCTCCTATGCCTAGATTAAAAATCCTCGCCTTTGACATAGAAGTTTACAATCCTTTCGGTGCTCCAAGACCTGAGAAAGACCCGATTATAATGATAAGCATGTGTTCAAACTATGGTTTTAAAAAGCTCTTAACATGGAAAGCTCCGGCAAAGGAATATGATTTTGTCGAAGTTTGCGACGACGAGAAAAGCATGCTGAAAAGGTTTGAGGATATAGTTAGAGAAGAAGACATCGACATAATTCTTGGCTATAATACTGACAACTTTGATTTTCCCTATATAAAGAAGAGGTTGAAAAAGCTGAAGCTCGAGATGAAGCTTGGCAGAAATGGGGAGGAAATAAAAATCTCTGGTAGAAGAGGCTTGCCAGAGGCAAAAATTTTTGGCAGAAATCATGTTGATTTATATCATATCATAAGGAGAAGCGTCACGTTAAGTAGCTATATCCTTGAGAACGTAGTTAGAGAAGTTCTTGGTATAGAAAAGGAGAAAATTCCCGGAAAGAACCTCTGGGAATACTGGAGCGAAGGGGGAGAAAAGCTCTGCAAGCTAATAGAGTATGCGATGGAGGATGCCGAGGTTACTCTAAAGCTTGGGGAGAAGTATTTGCCCATATACATAGAGCTTACCAAGCTAATAGGTCAGCCTTTGCATAGCGTAGCAAGAATGACCGCCGGGCAGATGGTAGAATGGGTATTAATAAAAGAAGCTTCCAGGCATGGGGAAATAGCTCCAAATAAACCCAAAGGCGAAGAGTATAAGAGGAGAGCAGAAGAAACTTACATCGGTGGCTATGTGAAAGAGCCAAAAAAAGGAATTTCTGAAAATATAGCGGTTTTTGATTTCAGAAGTCTTTATCCAAGCATAATAGTTACGCATAATATTGACCCATCTACGCTAATAATAGGAGAATGCGAGGGAATGGAAAAAGTTCCAGAATTAAATTACTGTTTCTCCAATGAAAAAAAAGGATTTATTCCTTATATCCTCGAAAGGCTGATAAAAAGGAGAAGCGAAATTAAACAACAAATTAAAATTTGCGAAGATGAGGAGGAAAAGAAAATACTAAATGTTAAACAAAAAGCGCTAAAAATCCTTGCAAATAGCTTCTATGGATACATGGGCTATCCGAGGGCGAGGTGGTATAGGAAGGAATGCGCAGAGAGCGTTGCCGCATTTGCGAGAATGTATATAAAGAAGGTAATGAAAATAGCTGAAGAGAAGTTTAATTTTGAAGTGATATACGGCGATACAGATAGCTTATTTGTTATAGTTCCTAAGGAAAATATTTCTCGCGTGGTTAAGGAATTTCTAAACCATGTAAATAATTCCCTTCCAGGGATTATTGAATTGGAGTTCGAAGGGTTTTATAAGAGAGGCATATTTGTCACGAAAAAGAGATATGCATTAATAGATGAAAACGATAGAATAATAGTTAAGGGTTTAGAATTTGTAAGGAGAGATTGGGCGCCAATAGCAAGGAAGACGCAGCAGAAAGTTCTGGAAGCTTTGTTAAAAGATGCTTCTCCCGAAAAAGCCATGAGGATAGTAAGAAAGGTAATTGAAGATATAAGAAATAGAAGGGTAACGCTTGAGGAGCTTGCTATATATACTCAGCTGACAAAGAAAATCTCAAGTTATAAAAACATAGAGCCTCACGTTATAGCTGCTCAGAAGCTTGAGAAGGCTGGTGTTAAAGTCTCGCCAGGAATGATAATTGGCTATGTGATAGTTAAAGGAAGCAAGAAAATCTCCTTCAGAGCAGAACCCGTAGAGCTTGTTTCAATCGATGATTACGACCCAGAGTACTACATTGAAAATCAGATAATGCCGGCGGTGCAAAGAATAATGGAGGCAATAGGTTATAGCAAAGATTTTATAAAGTATGGCTCAACTCAGGAGAGTATAAAAAAATGGTTTTAGCTGTATTTTTTGATATAGATGACACGTTATATGATAGCACGAAACTAACAACTACCGCAAGAAGAAATTCCATAAGGGCAATGATAGACGCTGGTTTAAAAGGCGATGAAGACGAGATTTTTGAAATACTTCAAAAAATCATAAAAAAATATGGCTCAAACTACCCCAAGCACTACGATGAACTTTTAAAGGAACTTGGCTTACCTTGGAATCCCAAGATAATCGCCGCGGGCGTAGTAGCTTATGAGCATACAAAGGCGGGGTTTTTAAAGCCCTTTCCTGGAGTGGTGCCTACTTTGTTAAAACTAAAAAACAAATATAAGCTTGGCGTAATTTCAAATGGCTTGGCTGTAAAGCAATGGGAAAAGCTCGTTGCTCTTGGTTTGCATCATTTTTTTGAGGTTGTTGTAACCTCTCAAGAGGTTGGCTATGAGAAGCCTCAGAAAGAAATCTTTGAGATAGCAATAAAAAAGCTCAAGCTTAAGCCAGAGCAGTGCGTGATGGTCGGAGATAGGCTTGATATTGACATAGCAGGGGCAAAACTTGCTGGAATGAAAACTATTAGAATTAAAAAGGGAAAATACGCTAAAATGAAGCCAAGCAAAGAAGATGAAAAGCCAGATTATGAAATAAAAGAATTTGAGGAGCTGCTTGATATACTATGAGCGAAATTGAAATTGCAAAGAAGATCATACTCTCTGGTGGATTAGTTGTTTATCCTACAGATACTCTTTATGCCTTAGGATGCAATGCTTTGAACGAAAAAGCAATATTAAGGGTTTATGAGGTAAAGAAAAGACCCCTCTCAAAACCTTTACCCATTGCGGTAGCGAGCTTAGAAATGATGAAACGCTATGCTTATGTCGATGAAAGAGCTGAGAAGCTTGCTAAAAAATTTTTACCGGGGGCTTTAACCTTGGTATTAAAAAAGAAGGAAACTTTACCAAAGGTGCTTACCTCGGGCTTGGATAAAGTTGCAATAAGAATCCCCGCCCATAAGCTTGCATTAAAATTAATAGAGTCTTTAGACTTGCCCTTGGTTACGACAAGTGCAAATATCTCAGGCAAAGCTCCTCCAGCTTCTGTTGAAGAGGTTAAAATAAAGGCAGATTACATAATAAATGGAGGCAAACTTGAAGGCACGCCTTCAACAATAGCAGATTTAACCTCTGCTAAGCCGAGAATTTTAAGAAGAGGGAAAATAGATGAAAGAAGAATCCTTGAGCTACTATAAAAAGGCTGGAGAAATAGCTAAAGAGGTTCTTGAGGAAGGATTAAAAAAAATCAAGCCGGGAGTAAAGCTTTTAGAGGTAGCGGAGTTCGTTGAAGCCAGGATAATAGAAAAAGGAGGAAAGCCTGCTTTTCCATGCAATATATCTGTGAATGAAATAGCGGCTCATTATTCCCCTACTGCATGGGATGAGGGGACTTTTGAAAAGGGAGATTTAGTAAAGCTCGACATAGGAGTGCACGTTAATGGTTATATAGCTGATGTTGCTAAGAGCATAGACCTTGGAAACAAAAGCGAGAATAAAAAGCTAATAGAAGCAAGCGAAGAGGCTTTGAAAAATGCAATAGACATGATAAAGCCGGGGGTAAAAACAAGTGAAATCGGTGAGACGATAGAAGAAACTATAAAAGGCTTTGGCTTTGTTCCGGTTTCAAATTTAACAGGTCATCAATTGCAGAGGTGGAGACTGCATGGAGGAATGTTCATTCCGAATGTGAAAATCAGAGGAGGGGAGGAGATCAAAGAGGGAGATGTTATTGCTATTGAGCCCTTTGCAACCAACGGCTTTGGAAGGGTGGTAGACCAAAGCGAGGCGATAATCTTCAGGTATCTTCAAGATAGACCTCTCAGAATGAAGGAAGCAAGAGTAATACTACAATATGCAAAGGAAAACTTTAATACCCTGCCCTTCGCTGAGAGATGGGTTGCAAATTTAGTTCCAAGATTTAAGTTAAGCCAAGCTTTAAGGCAACTAATTTACTCAAAAGCTATACATGCTTACCATATTTTAAGAGAGAAAAATAAAGGAATAGTTAGCCAAGCTGAGCATACGGTTATAGTTCTGTCTCTTATACACATCTGACGCTGCCGACGAAGGCTTAGGTGTAGATCTCGGTGGTCGCCGGATCATTAAAA
>CBFDVL010000109.1:0-4645 GCA_965613365.1 uncultured archaeon
TTTCAAGCAGAAGACGGCATACGAGATCATGCCTAGTCTCGTGGGCTCGGAGATGTGTATAAGAGACAGTCATAAACTATAACCGGCTGGAAGGTCTCTTTTATTGTGAGAGATATTTCCCTTAAACTTTTTAGAATAAGAAGTGGAAAGAATTTTTTTAGAAAAGAAGTGGTAAATTGAGAAAAAGAAATTAAAAAAATTGAAAATGAATAGAAAATTTTTCTACCCATTATGTCTGAAATATGTCCAAAATAGATTCTTATAAAGAATATGGAAAGAAAGGAAAAATAAAATACAGAAAAAGCTCAAGAATAGAATTAGATTGTGAAATAAAAGAAGAGACTTAAAATATTTAGAAGTTGCTTTGAATACGGAAGATAAAATCCTTATAACAGAAGATAGCGATTTTTTGAATTGTAAGGAAGAAATTTTAGAAAAATACGGAATAAGGATTTTAAGAATAAGAGAGGCAAGAGAAATGATAGAGTCTATTTCTTAACCAACTTAGCTATAAAAAATCCTGCGCATTCATGTCTATGCGGGAAGGTTCTAACTACTTTGTCGTAAAAAGGGAATTCTTTTCCTTTAAATTCTTTGATTCCGCGCTCTCCGATTATTTTTTCAATTTTTTCAACTTTGAAAAAATTTGAAGCATAGATTATGTTTTCTTCATTCTCTTCGAAGGTTATTGAGCATGTAGAATAAACGGTTATCGCATTACTTTTAGCGTTTTTAAAGGCGTTTTTGAGCATTTTTCTCTGAACCTTTATTGTACTCTTAAATTTGCTTTTTTCAAATCGCCATTTCGAGGCAGGATAGCTTACAAAACTTCCTGTTGAGGAGCAAGGCGGGTCTACAAGTACTTTATCAACGTCGCCAACAAAAAATTTTGCACCATCCTCCACAACATATTCAACGTTCTTTACTCCGAGAGTTTTCATTTTAGCTTTCATTCTCTCCATTCTTTTCTTAGAATTATCTATGGCAATTATCTTGCCTTTATTTTCCATGCGCATCGCTATATGACTTGTTTTTGCTCCGGGAGCTGCCGCTAGGTCTAATATAACTTCTCCCGGCTCAGGATTTAGCACGTGAGTTACGAAGGCAGAAGCAAGGTCTTGAACTATGTAATATCCCTTTTGATGCCATTCTAGGTTTGGCGGCGGCTTAGAATATGAAACAACTTTGAAAACCTCTGGTAAGGGGGTTTCCTCAAGAATTACCTTGTTATCCTCGAGGTATCGTCTAACTTTTTCTATCGTAGCTTTTAGCTCATTTACTCTAACATAGACCTTTGGACTAGCAAGATTTGACTCCATTAATTTTATGGCTTCCTCTTCGCCAAGCAAGTTTATAGTATACTTAACAAACCACTTTGGATGAGAATATTTTAGAGAGAGGTATTCAACTTTATTTTTAATCTTTTTAATCTCGGCGTTGAGATCGATATATTCGGCTCTGCGCATCACTCCATTAACCAGAGTAGCGGCCTTTTCTCCATAGCGTTTTTTCACTACTCTAACCATTGAGTCTGTGGCAAGAGGAGGAGGAACGTTCTTATAAACCATCTCATATATTCCAATTCTGAGAATATTTCTTATGAATGGCTTAAGCTCAGAGACTTTCTTGTTTTCAAGGGCTAAGCTTATGATAAAATCTATCGTATTCCTTCTTTTTAGCACCTCCATAACATAGGCATGCACGCTTCCTCTTATCTTATAGTTGTACTCGTACTCAGTGCCAGCAAATCTCTGCCTTAAAGCTTCCTTTGCCGAGATTACCTCCTCTTCAACCTTCTCAAGAACCTCGGCAGCTATTTCTTGATTCATGCGCCTTTCAAAAATAGCTCTCTAAGAATTTTTACCTTTTCTCTGTCACCATCCTCCACAACCCTTCTCATGTTCTTGACTATCGGGAACAAAGTTTTGCTAACCACAACCTTTGTTAAATCATCTATAATTTCTATCTCTCTTTGAGAGGCTTTGCTACCAAGCATCCTTATAGCTCTTTCAAGCTCAGCCTTCCTAACATTCTCAGCATTTTGGTAAATGTTTTTTATTATATCCTCAACGCTTGTTGTGTATATCTTCCTAACGAGGTCAGAGAGTTCTTTCTCTATTATTTCTTCAACCTTTATGGCTTCGAGCATTCTCTTTTTCTTATTTTCTTCGGCTATTTCTCTGAGGCTATCTATATTAAAGAGAGTCACATTGGAAAGCTCTTTAACGTCTTCGCTAACATCTCTTGGTATCGCAACATCTATTATCATGAGTTTTTTATTGATAGCATTTTTTTCTATGAGCTCCTTGGTTATTATAACATGCGGAGCACTCGTTGCGCTTATTATTAAATCAATCTCTGCAAGATGCTTTGGAAGCTCGTCGAATTTTATTACCTCGCCACCAAGCTCTTGAGCAAGCTTAACCCCTCTCTCATAAGTCCTGTTAGCCACAAAGATTGAGGTAATCTCTCTCTCTTTAAGGCTCTTTGCTATCAGCGTTGCCATCTCTCCCGCTCCGACTATCAGTATTTTTTTGTCTTTTAGCTCGCCGAGAACCTTCTCTGCAAGCTCAACGGCGGCGCTTCCTATCGAGACTGCTCCTTTATTTATCTCGGTCTCTGTTCTTACTTTCTTACCAACATTTATGGCCTTTGTAAATATGTTTTTGAAGAAAGGACCAATAGTCCCTACTCTACATGCTAGGTCAAAGGCGTCCTTTACCTGACCAAGAATCTGGTCTTCTCCTACTATCATGGATTCCAAGCCGGAGGTCAGCCTCAAAAGATGATGCAATGCAGAAGAATGAGAATCGACCTCAACAACATCGTGAATCCTCTTCGAGTTTTCAATAATTATCTGAGCCAAGTCTTCTCCTTCATGCTTTGACTTTATTTTATTCACAACCCTACTCATCATGTAGTCCATTAAATCGTGGTAAGCTTTATTAACCTCCTTGCAGGCTGCAAAAATCTCAACTCTATTGCAAGTCTGTATGATAACACATTCTTTTATTGAATCAATCGCTATGATTTCTTTAAGCGCTTTTTCAACTTCAGGAAAAGAAATTAATTCAAGAGTAGAAACATCCGCTTTATGATGGGTAACCCTGATGTTGAGAGTATGCATAGTATGCATATTTCCACTAAAATAACATATTATTATATATAGATTATCCTTAGGGTAAAGGAAACTTTTTTATAACCCAATGCTAAAAAGCGAGGTAATTATGAAAGATGCAAGGCTTGTAGTTATATCGTTAATAAGGATTTTTTCGCTTTTTTGGCGCGGTGTTGAGTGGAGCTTTAGCTCTGGATAACCCTTATATACTCTCCCTCAGCTTCTCTTGTAGTACCTACTATAATTCTGTAATAATCTTTTTCAATAGCTTTTTCCAAATAACCACAAACTTCTATGGTCTCGCCTTCAAGGGCTTGGAGAGCATAGGTATGAGTATAAGAAACGACCTCGCTTGCTATGTCGCTTTTTATCTTATAAATCGCTGGAGAGTCGCATGCAAAGCTTGCGTCTATCACCTTTGCTCTTAACTTTATCTTTTTGATTCGTTTGAATTTGCTTTCTCTCTCCGGAATTTCATCAAAATCTCTAACAAAGAGTACATCAAAAATCGTTCCTTCAATCTTGCCTTTGTGATATTTTCTCTGCTCATACCATAGAAACTCTTCAAAACTCAAGGTTTTCTCTGTCGGAAACCTCTTTTTATATACCCCATACCATTCTTTTTTTGTTAGCATCAGCTCTCTGCTTTCTTTTAAAATCTCTCTTGCCTTTTCATAATTCTTTCTTCCGTAGATGACAAAATCTATGTCTGAATATTCGTTACTCATCCCTATTAGCAACGAGCCAGTTACACCTTTTTTGTTTAGAGGTATCTCTTCAAAAATCTCAGCTACTTTAATAACTTTCTCCTCAAGCTTGATTTTTGGCTCGTTATATATCCTTTCAAGTCCTTTGAAAGGAAAATATATCTTTTTAATTTTATCCTTAGGAACTGCCTGAATATTTCCATAGATATAAAAAGGAAAGTTTTTTCTAAGGTATTCGTAAGAGTTTTGCGTAGAAGAAACCTTTTTAAAGGCTATGCCGTTTTTTGTTCTATCTCCTTTTTCATCAGGATAATACCTAAGAAAAGCCAAGTATCTATCTTTGGGATGATTATAAGAAACAACCGCAAAGTATAAGCCTTCTTCAGTTTCGATGAAATCCCTTATTCTAAGCTGCATTAAACTTTAATGATTATTTGCCGTTGTAATAGATATTTAGGAAGGCTTGGTTATCAGATTTTTAACAACCTTTACAACTTTCTTTAGCTCTAAAGGCTTTGGTATATACTTGGCTCTGGCATCATTATATCTATTAATGTTACATCGGGTTTCCCTTGCATTATAAGCTTCTACTCTAAGAGCTCTGCTCAAGATATAGACAATATCAGCCTCATCATCAGCAACAAGTATTTTAGCCTTAGGTCTCATGTTAATTTAAAGTTTATTTTTCAAATGTTAAAACGAAAACTAAAAATAAGCGGGTGTAGTCTAGGGGTAGGACACAAGCCTCCCAAGCTTGTGACCCGGGTTCGAATCCCGGCACCCGCATTATTGCCGTCTTGGAGACGGCATTCCTTCGGAA
>CBFDVL010000110.1:0-4639 GCA_965613365.1 uncultured archaeon
CTCCATTAGACTCTTCTGCACAGGAAAATGCTTCTTCAGATTTTCAACCTTGACTAATACCTGTGGCATTTTATCATTCTTCCATTAAGATTTTTAAGTTTCGGTTCCTCTTTTTTACAAATCTCCTTAGCATATGGGCACCGAGGATGAAACCTGCATCCAGAAGGTGGAGAAACTAGGTCTGGAGGTGTGCTAGGAATATACTTTAACTTTTGCTCTTCAAGTTCTATGTTTGGTATTGCTTCAAGTAGCATTTTTGTATAGGGGTGAAGAGGTTCCTCGAAAATTGATGCAGCATCTGCAAACTCAACTATGTTTCCAGCGTACATAAGAGCTATTTTATCTGCTATCTCAGCAACAACGCTAATGTCGTGAGTAATGAATATCAAACCCATATTGTATTGTCTTTTTAAATCTTTAAGCAAATCTATGATTTTTGCTTGGGTTATTACGTCAAGCGCGGTTACTGGTTCGTCAGCTATAACCAAATCAGGGTCTAAAGCTAAAGCCAGTGCGATCATTATTCTCTGTCTCATTCCTCCGCTGAACTGGTGGGGATAATAATTAAACCTATCCGGAGGAATTCCAACTTTTTCGAGTAGAGATATGGCTTTTTCCTTGGCTTCTTCCTTGCTCATCTTTTCGTGTATAAGAATTGTTTCTATCAGATGATCTCCAATCTTCATCAAGGGGTTAAGTGAAGTCATGGGGTCTTGGAAAACCATGGAGATGCTCTTTCCTCTGATCTTGAACATCTCCTTCTCACTTAGTTTAAGCAGGTCTTTACCTTTGAAGATTATTTCCCCACTTATAATTTTTCCATTAGGTGGAAGAAGCCGAAGAATCGAGAATCCAAGCGAAGATTTTCCTGAGCCAGACTCCCCAATCAATCCTACAGTTTCACCCTTCTCCATCCTAAAATACAGACCATCTATCGCCTTTACTATGCCTCTCTCTGTGCTATATCTCACCCTTAGGTCTTTTATTTCAAGAAGCATTTCTATCCTCTACTCCTCCTTTAGCTTAGGATTCAGAATTTCGCTTAGTCCTTCACCAAGTAAGCTAAAGCCTATTGTGGCGATTATCACCATAATTCCAGGGAAGGTTACGAGCCACCAATAGCCAGCAGGCAGGTAAACTCTCCCGCTTCTTAAATCAAATCCCCAGTCCGGAGTGGGAGCTGCAACGCCCAAGCCAAAGAAACTTAGGCCAGCCTCTGTTAATATAGCGTCGGCGACATTTAAAGAAAAAACCACAGCAATTGTTGGTATCACGTTAGGTAGAATATAATTCCACATTATCGTCATATCTCTTGCTCCTATGGCTCTTGCCGCAACGACGAAAAGACTCTCTCTTATTGACAAAGTTTGTCCGCGCACCATTCTGAAGTAGGTGGGTATATAAACCACGGTAATCGCTAACGCCATATTCATTATTCCAGGACCAAGAACTGCAGCTATTGCTATTGCGAGGATTAAGCCAGGGAAAGCATATATACTATCCATAAGCAAGGATAGGATCCTGTCGGTCTTTCCTCCTATATAACCTGAGAGTAAGCCAAGAGGTGCACCTATGAGCAGAGAAAAGGTTCCAGATAGAAGAGCCACTATCATAGGTATCCTTGCTCCGTAAACAACTCTGCTGAATAAATCTCGACCTAAACTATCTGTTCCAAATATGAACTCATCATTGGGAGGAGTTAAAGGCTTTCCAACAGATTTTATCGGGTCATAGGGGGCTATAAATGGGGCAAATATAGCTAGCAGAATTATGAATATAATTATGAAAGCTCCAACTAGGGCTATGTATGCCTCTGGTTTACCCTTAACCTTTTTTGCTATCAGCTCAGCTATTGAGTTTTTCATTTTTCAACCTCAGTATCTTATCCTCGGGTCTAGGAAGGCATATATTATATCAACGATAAGACTTACCAAAACAACGAAGAAGGCAAAGAAAACTATTGTTCCTTGAACAGTTGTAAAGTCTCTATAAGTTATCCTTTCGAGTAGGAAGCTTCCCATTCCTGGCCAAGAGAAGGTCGTTTCTGTAAGCACCGCCCCAGCTAAAAGAAGAGCAAACTGCAAGCCCATCATCGTTAGTATTGGGATAAAAGCATTTTTTAGTCCATGTTTAAATACTACTACTTTCTCTGGCAAGCCTCTTGCTCTTGCAGCGGTAATGAAATCCTGCCTTAAAACTTCTATCATGTTGGCTCTCGTTAGTCGAGTATAAATTCCAGAGAGAACTATGCCCAAGGTTAAAGAAGGCAGAGCGAGATGCTTTAGAGCACTAACTAAAGCAGGAAAATTCATGGTTAGAAGGCTGTCTATTACATAAAGCCCAGTTATCTTTTCAGGCTCCATAAAAACATCTATTCTTCCTCCAATAGGAAGCAACTTGAGATAGACACCAAAAATCATCTGAAGAATCATTCCAAACCATGGTATGAATAAAGAGTAAGTTACTATTCCATAAAGTCTAAAAAAATAGTCCTTAAAAGTTTTGTAGTTGTAGGCAGAGGCTACGCCTGTAAGAATGCCGATTACCACGCTTATTATGAAGGAGAAAATTGTAAGCTCTAAGGTAGCTGGGAAGTGGTCCATTATCTCATCTATTACAGGTCTTCTTCCCCAGATTAAAGACCTTCCGAAGTCTCCCTTAAGAATTCCAGAGAGAGTATCAAAGTATTGGTAGATCAAAGGCTTGTTTAACCCAAGTTGTTCCCTCAAAGCCTCAACCTGTTCAGCCGGAGCTTTCGCTCCAAGTATAGCTCTTACTGGGTCTCCTGGCATTACCCGCATTACCAGGAATACAATTGTTAGAAGGATAAGAATCATAGGTATTGCAAGCAGGGTTCTTGTTATTATATAACTCTTTAAAGATGCCATAACTATCACTTAAAAAATAAAAAAATAAAAAATTAAGGTTTATTCTTTGTATATCAGGTAGTATCTAAGCATCATTGTTGGATCGAGAGTAACGCCCTTAACATTCGTCTGTGTTATGATGTAAAGCTTACCTTGGAACAGCGGTATCAAAGGCACGTCTTCAGCGAGTAGCCTCTGAGCATCCTCATATAGCTTTGTCCTTTCTTCCTTTGAAAGCTTAATCTGAGCTTCCTCTAGAAGCTTATCCATCTCTGGATTCTTGTATCTTGAGCCTAAGTCTGCAGAGTACTCAGAGTGTAGGAAAGGCGTGAGATAATTATCTGGGTCAATGTAGTCTGGATACCATCCAAGCAGGAATATTGGCATTGTTCCTTTTGCTATGTACTCGGCAGCATAGGTAGCCCATTCGGCGGATTTGAGAGTAACCTTTATCATTCCGGTCTCTTCTAAGCTCTCCTTAATTACTGCAGCAACGTCCTTTTCGGTATCGCCATAGTGTGTGGGTGTATACCAGAACTCAAGTTCAAGCGGGTTATCTTCGCTATATCCACACTGCCTCAATAGTTCTTTGGCTTTTTCTAAGTCTCTCTCTCCGTACTTCTCCTTGAAAGCATCGATATGGCTCCACATTCCTATGGGAACCATGCTATAGAGTGGTTCTACAGTTCCATAGAACACCTTATCAGCAATTGCTTTTCTATCTACTGCATAAGCTATAGCCTGTCTGAGAGTTTTGTTGGATAGCGGCGGAGTTTCGACGTTTATCACTATATACCTAATGTATCCACCAGGCACACCAATTACGTTGAATTTTCCCTTTTCCTCAAGGTCTTTGATATCAACTGGACTGAGGGTGCGCCAAGCTACATCTATCTCGCCCTTTTCGAGAGCAAGCCTCATTGTAGCTGCATCTTTGTAGAACTTTATCACGACTTTCTTGGTCTTTGGCTTCTCTCCATAGTAATCTGGATTAGCCTCTAGTATAAGTTCTTGGTCTCTAACCCACTTAACGACCTTATACGGTCCTATACCTACAGTTGAGTCTTTGATTTCGTTTGCCGGATAAGCTTTTGGACTAACTGGGTAATATGGTGGATCAAGCGCAAGAAGGGCTGGGAAGTAGGATACAGGCTTCTTTAGCTTTATCTGTACAGTATATTCGTCTACTACGTTCACGCTATCAATAAAAGATTCCACGAGCCAAGAAGGATCTGCGTTTAACCTAAGCACTCTTTCTATCGACCATTTTACAACGCTTGCATTGAAGGGTGTGCCATCAGTAAACTTTAGTCCCTTTCTTAACTTGAAGGTGTAGACCAAGCCATCCTCGCTAACAGTATAGCTTTCTGCAAGTCCAGGCTCTATATCTGTAGTTCCTGGCTTGTACCTCAGCAAACCTTCCCCTATATTGTTAAAGACCTCCCAAGTGTAGAAGTCATAGCTTTTTGCTGGGTCGAGCACTGTAATCTTGTCTGTAGTTCCTATTATCAACGGTTTTTCTTCGACCTTTTTCTCTGGTGCAGGAGCTTTCTTCTCTACGCAACCACTTGCTAAGATCCCTGCCACTATGCAAAGTAATACCAGAGATAAAAAAATTTTTTTCACGTTTTTCCCTCCATATAATTTGCAATAGAAATATATAGAGACCTTGCTTAAATATTTTCTGTTTTTATGAAAACTCAAGGGATCTCTAATATCTTCACTCTAATATCCTCCTCTATCTCAGCTATAGCAAAAGTAGGCTTAGCATA
>CBFDVL010000111.1:0-4596 GCA_965613365.1 uncultured archaeon
ATCCTATCTTAGTCTTATTCTAAGATAGACAAATCAACATTTTTTAGCTTTATTTCTCCTTGCTTTCAATCCTATCTTAGTCTTATTCTAAGCGTATTTTTGACCGAAATAGCCATACTGAACATTGTCCTTTCAATCCTATCTTAGTCTTATTCTAAGCTTTAGGAGGTGATTAAGGCATGGTTTTCAAAAAGCTCTTTCAATCCTATCTTAGTCTTATTCTAAGGCGATTCAAATTTCTATATTTTATCGAAATATTAATAGTTTTCGTTTGTTTTGAGGCATTGTTGTCGTGGATGTGTAGTTATGCAACTGATTTATAAAGAACCACGACATTACAAAATCCTCGTTACCTCTACCTTCGGCTCTCCAATATATTTCTTCTTCAGAAGTTTTTCTTCTCTTGTGATGTATATTATAACCGAATCTTCTTCCTCATCTATGATTTGCTTTAACCCAAGCTCGATTTCCTTGAGTTTTGCCTTTGTCAGCTCGCCCTCAAAAACAGAATTCTGAATCCAGTCGAGATACCGCTTGAGGAAAATCCTCACTTTATTCACTCTCTCCACGCTTACATCATAAACTATAACAACATACATACTACCACCATATCCTGAAAGCCTTATACCTCTGCATTCCAAGCAGATGCTTAATTAACTTGTAACATTCAAGCCTTATCAATCTTTGATATGAAACCTTCCTACCCAAACTCCTATGCTTTATTGTAGTTCTCAGCCTTTCGTCAAAATGCTTTAGAAAAATCCTTTTGCCTTCGTCATTAAGCAAGCAATAGTTTAAATCCTTATCAAAGTGCTTCTCGCTTAAAATACCCTTGTTCAGAAGCTTGAAGATGACTCTATCTCCGATGAATGGTTTGAAAATCTCGCTCAAATCCAAGCTCAGCGAGAACCTCCTTTCAAAAGGTTCATGAAGGAAGCTTATCGCGGGATTGAGCTGTGTGTTATAAATCTCAGAAAGCGTCGCTGAATAGACTAAGGAATTTGCAAAGCTTATCAGGCAATTAACCATGTTTTTTGGAGGTCTTCTCGTGCGCTTCTCGAACCTAAACTTCTCCGGCAGGATTTTGTCGAAGGCTCTGTAATAAATCTCCCAGACGTTTCCCTCTATGTTCATAAGCCTTGATATGCTATCGGCCTTGCTTAGCCTTGATTTCCATTCCTCAATCTCCTCAACATGCTCAGCAAGCTTATAATACTGGAGATTTTTCATGATATTGTCAAAGCTACCGGCGAGTATTTCTCTCGCAAGATAAAGCCTTTTCTCGCCGTTAAGATAATGCTCGGCCTGCCTTACTACAACCTCTCCAGAAACTAAGGTTTCTCTGGGATAAAACGAACCCTCGAAAAACCCATACTTATTGAAAAAGTGCATTACTATGCCGTTCTTTGCAAGATAAGAAAGCACTCCAGAAGTTACAGAAACCTTACCATAAACATAAATCGTGTGGATTTTATTTATGGGTAAGAGAAATTTTTTCTCCTTGCTCACAAAATATACTGTGTTCTCCTTTCTCATCAGCTTTCCATCTCTTGTTAGATAGAAATTTACCGCATTATGTCACCCAGCAAAGCTCAAAATAGCTACATTTCCTGCAGTATTTCTTCTTCTCTGGCTTGGGAGGCTTTTCCATTCTTATTATACTTGCTATCTCGCTTAGAATTTCTTTTATCTCCCGCTCATGCTCGTCTTTCAGCTCTATTTTTTCCTTTTTCCTCAGCAATGGATAGTTTATCTCGCCCATGGCTTCTATTCCCTTCTGCTTGAGATAATAGAGATAGTAAAGAAGCTGGTAGATATGAGCCTTCTCAAGCTTTCTCGATTTCTTGACTTCGTGTATTACAATAATTCCGCGCTTCTTAACAAAATCTAAGCTTATTCTCTCGAGTTTAAGCTCTTTTTCCCTTTTATAGCTTCCTTTATGCAGTAGCTTGCCCAGCGCCACGGTGTCGCTTGTATGTTCCATGCTCGCGAAGTGCGAGAACAGCCAAAGCTTGGTTTTGCAGATGAAGTAGTAATTTACCTGAACTCCAGTTATAGAGGCTTCTTTGCTCAGCATTTGAAGCCCCCAATAAAATATCTGACTTAAAGGTATAAAAAGGTTGTTAAATCTCCCATTTCCTAATTTTTTCCATTCCAGATAAATGGAGTAATAACCAAGGATAGAGATTTCCAAGAGATAGGAAAAGTTACGGATTTAGAGATCGTTCTATTCTAAATCTCCCCCTTCCTGAATTTTTCCCTTATTTCCTTGTTTTTTCCATACTTCCAGATAAATTCGTTGGCTTCTTCCAACCATTTTAGTTTTAATTCGGGGGAGAGCTTCATATATTCTCTTATTTGCTCTTTGGTTACATAGTACGCAAATCCTTTATCTTTCTTAAAGCTTCTATATCGCATAGGTCTTGCTTCCTTCCAGATTTTCTTTTTATCTCTATTAAATCATCTATGCTTGCAAGATATATCTCAAAACCTTCTGCTTTAACCTTTTCTCTCCTATTATATGCTTTATCAAAGTCTATGATGTTCTCTATAAAAATATCAATTTGTTTATAGGGTTTTTTTGTATTCCAAAATGTAAAGGCTTTCATGTTTTTCTTTTTCCATTCTTCTCTTTTCTCCTGGTTAGCTAAGTTCTCAGGATTCTCTGGAATTTTTGGTACATATCCAAGAGATCTCAGAATATTTACAGTTTTTAAAACATTCTCTTTTTCTAAGTCTACCATCAAGTCTAAATCCGCAGTCATTCTTGGAACTCCATAGAGATTCACAGCTATTCCACCAACTACGATGTAGCGAACCTTGTTTTTATATAACTCTCGGAAAACATCTTCATACATTTGATTTTATTTTTTGGTTTTCTGAAATAAAAAGATAGCTACCATTCTACTTCCACCCACTTGGAAATCTCATTATCGGTGGTGATAACTGTAGCTTTTAGGTTTAAAGCGTAAGCTACAATAAAGGCATCAAAATAGCTTAGCTCGGATTCCAGGTTTGGTATTTGAGATATAACCTCTGGAGTTATAGGTAAAACCTTTCTTTCCGGGATGTAGGGCATAATTGCATCGAAGGTAATTTTGCGTTCCTCTTGTGTATACCCACGATTTTTGAGAATTAAATCAAATTCGATTAGTGCAGAGGACGGAACGTAAATTTCTTTTTTATTTCTAACGCTTCTTAAATGGTTAAATGCTACATCATGGTGTTTATTCTTCAGAATGCTTCCTATTAAAACTACGGTATCAATTATTTTCATTTAAGTCTCTCCAGCAACTTCTCGGCTTCATGCTCCTCTTCTTTCCAGCCTTTTAATTTATGTTCAGCTATTTCCATAGCTTTTTTTAAAGCGCTATCCACGGGTTTTATCTCTATGCTATCTCGCTTAACTTCGATCAATGCTTCATCGTCTATTCCCACTTTTCCCCTTATTTTCTTTGGTAGAGTTATACGCCCCTTTTTATCAATTTTTACCACCATTTTCATATTTCCCACTTTATTATCTAGAGGATATAAATTTAACGTTACTCTTTTATTTCTTGCATATTAAAAGAAAGATTATGGATTTGGAAAAAATTGCCAGAGTGCTAAGGAAACATGAGGAGATACTCTTTGCCTATCTCTATGGCTCAGTAGCCAGAGGTGAGGCCGGAGAAGAAAGCGACATTGACATAGGAATTTTTCTTAATGAAAACTTCAAACCTCATGGTTTTTACGAAATTGACCTTTCTCAGGAGATAGAAAAGAAGTGCAATCTGAAAAAGGTAGAGGTGGTAATCTTAAACAAAAAACCGCTGAGATTCTTAAATCAGGTTTTGAGATATGGTAAAATAATATTTTCTAAGGATGAAAAAGCGAGAATTGCCTTTGAAACCTATGTTACCAAAGCATATATAGATTTCCTTCCATATTACAGAGAATATGATAGAATGAGGTTGAAAACATGATAGACAGAGATATAATAGAAGCCAAGTTTGATATTATTGAAAGAAACCTTAAGTTTATAAGAGATAACTACTTAGGCGTACCGCCTGAGAAGATAGAGTCGAGCTATAAGGATTCTCAAGCTTTGAAGTTCTCTCTTTTTGAGATCGTGGAAGCCTGCATAGATATAGCCAATCATATAATAGCTGCCAAGAGATTTGAGAGAGCTGAAGAATATGCAAAGATGTTCATCACGTTGGGTAAATATGGGGTTATTCCTCAGGAGCTTGCAGAGAAACTTGCAAAAATGGCTAGATTCAGAAATCTTCTTATCCATAGATACTGGGAAGTTGATATGAAATACATCATGGAAATTGTGGAGAATCGTTTGAAGGATGTAGAGAGGTTTATGCTTAGGATAGAGGAGTATTTGGAGAAGGAGGGGATTTGACCATCTATTTTCTTTCAAAGTAAAATCTCCTTTACAACTGATAGAAACTCTTCAGCAAGAGAAATAATAAATTTTGCCTCTTCCTCATCTACTAGAGCGCCCCCATATTGCACATTATGTCTTGAGAGCCTCACCTTGTCAATAGAGTTTAACTGTCTCTTATACACATCTCCGAGCCCACGAGACTAGGCATGATCTCGTAT
>CBFDVL010000112.1:0-4590 GCA_965613365.1 uncultured archaeon
TTTCAAGCAGAAGACGGCATACGAGATCATGCCTAGTCTCGTGGGCTCGGAGATGTGTATAAGAGACAGGCCTATTTCAAACGTTATTTTCATTTTTGTTAGCAGCTCTCTTGCAATGGAATCGTGAGTAGAGAGTTTCATTATCTCATAGAAACTTATTTTCTCTCTTACTATTTTTTTTATCGAGCTTTCGTCAAAAACGTCAAGTTTCTCAGCCTTTCCTATATTTGGCATTGTAAACTTTACAGCTTCATAAAATTCTATTGCATCTCTATAAGTTGTTGCTTTGATTATCTTATCTATGTTTTCCCTGACTTTCTCTAAATCCAACTTTTCTACCATTGCAATAGAAGCAGAGAGAGGGATTAAGAGCATTACTATCCCAAGATTGGTATTCTTGCCAAGATGCCATTTTTTAGTATCATAAATCGCTTTTTTAATCAAACTACCAATACCTATCTCCTCTACTTTTAACTTTCTTTTGGATATAAGCTTTCCCCTTATACAAGCTTCTCTTAAGGCTTCTCCTATCGCTACGCTACTAGCAAGAAAATGCTCATACCTAGTATCTTTAAAATCATGAAATTTACTAACATTTCCAGGCTTAGGACAGGTAACCTCGAGAATGCATGCGAGTTGACCTGCGGTTACTATATCTTGTAGCTTTATTTTCATGCTCTCAAAGCCTCAAGCAAGAAACTGGCAAGTTTTATCTTCTCTCCCTTTTCTCTCATAACTATCGAGGTTTTAAAAACATCGATATCTAAGGCTTTAATTTTTTTTGTTGTAAGTTCATCTTCTTCTGTATCTATAACTATCTTGCTAGCAAAATCTTTATAGAGTTTTGCAACCTCGCAAACGCTTGGTTCTAATTTCTCTGCTCTAAGAAACTTTTCCAAGGGTCCGCTTACTGCTTGCCCCTTTACTATCGGTGAAACTGCTATGCATTTATTTCTTTTTTTAGTTAGCTCATTTTTAATTTCTTTAAGGTTTATAATTGGAAGAATGCTTGTTATTGGATTACTGGGAGCTATTATTATTCCTTTTGCTTTTTTTATAACTTCAGTTGCTTTTTCGCAAGCTTTGGCTTTGTAAATACCCTCATAAAAGATTTTTTTTACCTTGGGCAATGCCTTGAATTTAACAAGAAACTCTTGCAAATCTAATATGCCCTGAGATGTTTCTATACGAGTTGTTACCTTATCATCGCTCATTGGTATTACCAAAGCTTTTATCCCAAGGGCTTTTCTCTGCTTTTCTATAACCTCGCAAAGCTTCATTTTTTTTAGTAAAGCTCCTCTCTGAATATGCATCGCCCTATCAATGTCTCCAATTTTCAAATATTCATCGTAGCCAAGCTTTAATAATCTCTCGTGCGTAGCAAAACTGTCGTTTTTAATTCCATACCATGTTTCCTCGTTTATTTCGTTGCTTAAAGCATATAAAATGCTATCTATGTCGGGAGAAAAGTAGCCATGGGCAAGCCATTTGTCGTCTGCGGTATTAGCTATGATTGCAAGCTTTTCCTCGGGATAAACCTCCTTTAAACCCTGAATAAGCTTTACTCCTCCCGTGCCTCCACTTAATACCACGAGCATACTTTTACCTAAAAACATCTTTTTCTTTTTCTCTAAGTAAATCAGAAGCTTTTCCCTCACCAAGATAGTCTAGACCTTTTATTATTACGACGGGTATCCTCTCATTTCCTTCTCCAGTTATTAAAATAGCTAATGAAGCTAAGCAATCTGCTATCGCTACTCTTGTTACTCTAAGCTTTTTTCCATAAATATCTTCATTGCCTCTTCTATCCTGCAAAGCAATTACTCCAGAAGCACCTAAAGCTACACCCACGCTACCTTTTCTAAAAGGTCTCCCGAAGGAATCCGAGATTATTAAACCAAGCTTTACATTGAATTTTTTCTCTAAGAATTTCCTTATTCTTTCTGCACTTTTGTCAGGATTCTCCGGAAGAAGCTTTACCTTACCTTCTTCTATATTACTTTGGTCTATTCCAGCATTTGCGCAAATAAAGCCATGCTTTGTTTCGCCTATTATAAAATTCTCCCCTATTTTTATAACCTCTTTGAATTCCCTAAGCATAAGCTCCACTAATCTTGGGTCTTTACCTGTTTTCTCAGCCAGTTCTTGAGCTTTTTTTGAAGCTTTTATCTTGTTAAGCTCTATTACTCTCCCCTCAGCCTTAGAAACGATTTTTTCAGTAACAACTATTATATCTCCGTCCTCAAGCTTTATTCCCTTCTCCTCTATTGCTTTCGCTATTATTTTCTCAAGTTCATCTCCTTCCTTAATCAATGGAAGATTGTTTAGACCTATGGCAAGCATCGTTTTAGAAATCTTACAAAGGTTTTATTAATAATTTAGCTTTCACTCTACAAAGAAACTTTTTAATAATAACAATTTGACATTATGAGAATGGTGAGTAAAATGCCAAATAAAGATAAAATAGCAGTAATTGGGTGGGGTTCTTTAATATGGTGTCCAAAGGGACTAAAAATTAGAGATAAATGGAAAGGTGAAGAAGAGAAAGAGAAGGGACCAAAGCTACCAATTGAATTTGCAAGGATTTCAAGCCATGAATAAAAACAAGTTAGCTATAGCATTGTTCATAGCCTATAACTTAGCTATTTTATATTTTCTCATGCTGTTCATAGCAAGGATTCATAAACTTTATAATGAAGGAAATATTATATCCATAAATCTATTCATATTAACAACGCTTGGAATAATATTCCTAGGAGGAATACTGATACTGATAAAGAAGGTCAAGATTAAGAAGAGGTGAATGTAAAGTGGTAGCAAGCTATGCTTATGTAAATGCAAGAGTTGGAGGCATGCGTTCTTTATTGATGGAGGAAGCGCAATATAAGGCTCTTGTTGAGAGTGCAAGTTTGGAAGAAGCAATAAATTTTCTTAAGACTACAGTCTATGGTAAGGAGCTTGGGAAGTTAGCTTCTCTTTCGCTTTATGATATAGAGCTTGCTCTTAGCAAAAGCGTAGTTGAGGATTATGAGAAAATTGTTCGCTCGCTCAGAGGTGATGCAAAAGTCTTCGCCGAGGAATATGCGAAGAAGTGTGAGCTAAGCACAATAAAATCTCTTCTAATCCTAAAGCTGACTGGAGAGAAAGCTTTTACTTTAATACCCTATAAAGGACTTTCAGAAACTATGATAGAAAAGCTCTTAGAAACAGAAAATGTTGAAGAGCTTGTTGAGAATCTTAGGTTTTCAGAATTTTATCCCGTGCTAAAGGAGGTTCTCTCAAAATTTGATGGCAAAATTTATATCTTAACCTCTGCGATGGATAAACTCTACTACAAAAAACTCTACCAAGCCATGAAGGAGCTTAAGAACAAAGATAGAATAGTCGAGAAGCTTATTGGTAGCGAGGTCGATTTTAAGAATTTATTGCTTGTGCTTAGGCTTCGCGGACTAAGCAAAGAGGAGGTGTGGAGTTACCTTATACCCTACAAATACAAGCTTAAAGACGACGAGCTGAGAATATTCTTCAACACAACGAGCGTTGAGGAGATTATCTCACAGATGCCCACGAATCCCTATAGTGAGATCATAATAAATGGTGTAAAGGAATATGAGAAAACTTTTTCCTTCCTTCCATTGGAGAAGGAGTTCAACAAACACATCATAAGTTTAAATAAAAAATGCTTCTATGGAGATAGATTCCATTTGGGCGTGCCAATAGCCTACCTAAATCTAAAAGAAAATGAAGTAAGAAATATAGTAGCTATACTAAGAGGAAAGGAGGTAAATTTACCTCCTTCCGAAATAATGGAGTCCCTAATTCTTTAACTCCTTTTAATTTTTTAAGAAACTTCCGATATCTTTCCGAGCAACATGAAGGCTATTATCAATCCGTAGAGGGCCACTCCTTCTCCGAGAGCCACTATAATTAAACCCCAAGTGGAGGTTGCTGGCTTTTCAACTACTGCGCCCATTGTGGCTGCGCCAGCATGTGCAATAGCAAAGCCTGCTCCAAGGGCGGCTAACCCTACTGCAAGACCAGCTCCTAGAGCCAAGCCAAAATCCCTGCTGGAGAGGGCTCCTCCTTCCTGTGCATAGGTTGTGCCCACCATTGCGAGGAAAACAACCATCGCAACAACCACAAGCTTCTTCATTTTCTTCATGCTTCATCACCTCTTTATTTTTTTATTGTATATTTGCGATTAACTTTAAATGGTTTAAATTCTTCTCCCTTTGCCTCGAAGAACTTGGAGAAAAATTCATAGTAATGCAACCTAAGTGTCTGAATAAAGGATATCAGTCCTTCAAAGACTATTATTATTAGGTTTCCGAGTATAAACACAATAGCTTTACCAATGTAGCCAACTATAGAGTGTGGCATTGCTTCAATAGCCATAACCATTAGTAAACATAGGGCAGAGTGGACAACTCCGATTACCGCAACTCTCACATAAGAGATGACGTTGAATAAAAATCTTGTAGCAGCTTCAAAGGCTTCATAGAATCCCCATCCTATAGAAATCCTGTCTCTTATACACATCTCCGAGCCCACGAGACTAGGCATGATCTCGTATGCCGTCTTCTGCTTGAA
>CBFDVL010000113.1:0-4506 GCA_965613365.1 uncultured archaeon
TAATTTTTTATGAAACTTATGAGATAGAAGTTGATAAAAGTTTAAATATCCTCGAGATTCTTAAAAAAGTTGGAGGAGTTGAAATAAAAAAATCTGGAGATAAAGAATTTCTTATTTCTATAGATGGAGAAAAAGGCTTCTACATTTATGAAGTAAACGATGAAATGCCTGAATTATCCATTACTGAGTATGTAATAAATAAGGATAGCAAAGTTGTTCTCAAAAAACTTGTTCCCGTAAAAAAGAAGGAGATAATCGTGAGATTTAAAAAGCAAAAAATATAAATAAAAAAACGAAAACAATTTTAGTAAATTCAAAATCATGGAGGAATGTTCTTGGCTGAAAATAAAATAAGACTCGATTATCTTGAAACCTTTAAAAAAGTTGTAGAAACTGGAAGCTTGCTTTCAGTTGCAAAGGCTTCTAACATGTCCGTAAGCACGGTAAGCGTGCAGATAGATTCTGTTGAGAGTTATTTTGGGATTAAACTACTGGAGAGAAGTGCCAGTGGAGTTAAGCCGACAAAAGAAGGAAAAATGGTCTATGAAGTTGTATGTGAGGTGCTTAGAAACCTTGAAAGTGCAAGACAAATGATTCAAAGCTTAAAGACCAGCCACATAACTTTTGCTTCTGGCATGGTTGGAGCTCCGATAGTCGCTCAGATTCAGACCCTATTTAAAGTTAAGTATCCCAAGGTAACCTTTACCACAGAATTCGCTGGTGCTTTAAGATGTTTAGAAATGGTCTCGGAAGGTAAGGCAGATGTAGCTTTGGTGGGATACGTCCCAAAGGGTCTAGATAAGGAGTATATAGTCAAGGATATAGGTACTGATGAGCTTGTTTTGATAGGTCCTCCCGGATGCGAACTTTTTAAGAGAGAAAAAATTTATCTCCGAGATATAATAGACTGTCCTATGGTAGTCCTCAATGAAGAATTTGGAATAAGAAAAAGCTTAGACGAAGCACTTCTAAAGAGCAACTTTAATCCAGCTGACCTTCTAGTAGCGGCAGAAGTCGACAACATATTCTCACAAATATATAGTGTTTCTCAGGGCATTGGGCTTGCAATAACTTCATTCATAGCTTGCAAAAAAGTTGCAGACTTAGGAATTATAGAAATAAGAAAAATTCATGATTTTAAAGGAAAACGAACAGTGTACCTCGTATGTAAAAAGAGGAGTCTTGAAAATGAGAATATAAGGAACTTTCTAAACTTTGTTTTATATTACAAAAAAACAATTTTTAGAAATTATGACCCCAGCGAAATAAAATAGAAGGTTAACCCAACTCCATGCTTTTCAAAATTCCCTCTCTCAACTCATTTATAAGACATAGTACTTCATCCCCTTGTTGTGTTATGTAATACAGATTTTCCTCATCTTGCGCTATCAACCTATTTTTCTTCAATTCTCTTAAATGAAAGCTCAGATTAGGAGCACTTTTAATATCAAAATGTCTTAAAATGTCTGAAAAGTTAGTTTTTCCTCTTTTTTTTAGAAATTCGAGTATATTCTTCCTAATTGGATTTGATATCCCCTGAATTATATAGATAGTATACATATCTGATATAATCTCTCCGATCTTATCTATCAGCTCATTGCCCAACGGAATAATAAGGTAAGAATCAGTAGTTATTATTAAATTTAGTAGCTCAATTAGAAAATCTCTTATCTCATGGAAAGAATTGCTTTCAATTATATAATCAAAATCTGTAAGTAAAATAACAGAATTTTTATCTAGAAAACTGGATATATTCTCATATAATCTTTTTAAATCCGGTTCAGAAAAAATAACTATATAAACATTCTCGAGATTTTCTTTAGTATGAAGTTCTCTGGTAACATATATACCCCGCAAACCATGGCTTATTAGCTTTTCAAATATTTTTAAGCTTTTATCTGGTTTATTTTCTCTTATAAGAGTAGGAACTCCCCTTATTAGTCTACTAAATTGTCTATATGGTCTCTCTTTTATTGTATTTGAGTATATATCACAGGTATATCTATACTCGCACTCTGAGCAACTTTTACCCATCCTACCAGAACATACCACTATTGGGCATTTTTCTTCTCTTATGGTACTCTCTATCTCGCAACCCAAACACCTTCCTACTTTATTCTCCTCGCATTGTTCACAGTCTACGCCACATGGTGCCAATGCCCTTCCAAAGTCAGACCTATTAACTTTTGGCAGAGTCTCTCCGAGAATTTTCAATTCTTCATCAACCGGAGAGGTGTAATATTTTTTTAATGATATCGCAAAAAAAATCGATGATATAAACAAAGACGATAAAGATAATACGAGCAATTCATTTGAGAATTCAACTTTTTCTATTATCTCCGAAAATGTGAAAGATATTCCCATGAGAGAGAAATATAACCATAACTCGGAAGCTCTTTTTGTTTTTTGGTACAGTACATAGGACTTTGAAAATATATACAACCCCAACACAACGACCAACAAAGAGACCATCAAAGTTACATCCATTTTTTATCCCTCTACCATCTTCCCTATACCTTTAATTGCATAGGCTATAGGGATAAGAGAGAGAGCTTTTAACATGGGGGCAATCATTGTATTTTTTCCATATATTATGAAGAATACCTTTATACTGCTCCAAAGGAATATAAGAAACACTCCATATTTTATAAGCTTCCACTCTTCATTCAGGTTGCCAAGATCATTTAAAATGATAAAAAAATAGAGCATCCCTATGGATATCAAAAGGTAGCATATTGCATTTGTTACCATATTAAATTTTTTTTTAATTGTCTACTTATTTAAATTTAACCTTTGCTACTTTAAAAATAGCATACCAGAAAAACGCGGAGAGTATATACCATCCTTGCCAGCTTATGCTATCTCCAAATATCGAGAATGAAAAAGGCAGATTAACGAAATCTTCAAGCGGTAGATTCTTTTGTAATATTCCGAGGGCAACTATATGGGGTGTTAGCTCATAAACGGCTGAGAAAAAAATCTTCACAAAAAGCTTATGAAGTAGCTCATTTCCCTGCTTTTGAAGCACGTAATACATTTCTTTATTACCACATTCCAAGGCGTCATTTGAGAGCTTACTTATCCTCGCAATCTCTCTATGTAACTCCTCTATTTCCTCTGTCGGCTCAAAAAAATGGCATACTATCTTTGATATAATTGTAAAAATTAGAGCCAAAACAAATACAAGTATTACCCTATTATCAATGAACATAATTCTTTTACTTTCGAAAATAAATAAAAAAGGAAAAAATTTGGAATTTAGATTGGTATACCGAGTTTCTTCCAGACGCCCATGAATCTCAGACCATAGAACAGCAGTATAGCTGAAAGGAAGGCTCTGAGGTACTTCTCCTTATAATACTTCTGTGTCGTCGGACCTATCAGAGAACCTACGAAAACTCCTATGAGGAACAGAGCCATGTAGTAATAGTCAATTACAGCGCCCTTCTGTAGATATCTAGCAATAGCTACCAAGGAGTTTATGAAAACGATCGTAACAGAAGTTCCGGAAACCACGAACATTGGTAGAACGAATACCGAAGATAGATAGGGCACTAGTAAGAAACCTCCACCAAGTCCGAGCATAGAAGCTAATACCGCAATGAAGAAACCGCCAGCAGCTGCAAGTATTGGGTTAATAACGAACTCCTGACCCCAGAATGTAAATCTTAGCTCGGTTGGAGAGAATTTTGTGGTCTTGAAGCCTTCCTTCTTAAGGGTTTCCCAGTCGCCAGTTTGCTTCAGCTCTCTAACTTTCTCTTCGAATGCCTTTGAAACCGCTTTTAGCTTTTCCTTTCCTTTTCTATAGCGCTCTGTGCATTCATAAGCAAGTCTTACACCTATTATAAATGTTATTATACCGAAGTAGAACTTATACTGCTTTAGAGTCATCGGTATTGATGGTCCTACCAAAGCGCCGATAACTACACCAGCTGCAATCGATAGAGCTAACGGAATAGCTACCCTTCTCTCAGCATAGTATCTTGGCACTGCTATTGCTGGCGAGAGTATAACCGCCATTAGGTTGTGTGTCTTTAAGCTATTTTTAGCTACCGTTTTGGCTGCTTCCTCTACTGGTAACCCTTTTGCCGCTATCTGGCTTGGTACCTTGTCTGGGTTCTGGGTGAAGTATTTGATGTATGCCTGGTCTAACTTAAAGATAACTACTTGTCCTATGAACGTCAGTATAGCTCCTGCTGCACCCACTGTGGAAAACACATATCCCGTTACGATACCCCATATTATTACTCCTATGGGGTTAAATTCTGCTCCAGAAACAGGGCTTATCACTATCTGTCACCTCCACTTTTTCTCCGTTTGGTATATAATACATGGCGATAGAATATTTCGCACTTCTTATATATAAATTTTTACTATAAAAAAAATTTAATTTAACTTTTTTTCAATTAAATGAAAACACTTTACATTTTTTATGAAAGCTAACCCATAAATTTTTAAAATTTCTAAAGTTAATTTTTCGAGAAAACGAAATGATGAGGCTTAAGT
>CBFDVL010000114.1:0-4482 GCA_965613365.1 uncultured archaeon
AATGATACGGCGACCACCGAGATCTACACCTAAGCCTTCGTCGGCAGCGTCAGATGTGTATAAGAGACAGTTTTAATAGAGAGAGCAAAGGAAAAAAGCAAAACACCAGAGGTTGAAGAAATAGTAATTGTTGCGCATGGAGCAATAGAAGATAAAGAAAATAAAGCTTTGCTTGAAAAAATGCATGAATTAGCTAAATTCTTAAAGTCAAAAGGCTTTAAAAAAGTTGAAATTGCCACTCTGAGAGACGATTCTCCAGAAGAAATAAGAGAAAAAGCCATAAAAGATTTCAGAAAAAAAGCAAAAAAAGCGAGTATAGTGTTGCCTCTACTGGTTGCAAAGGGAGAGACGTTAAAAAAAATAGAAGATATTCTGGGAGAAGAAAGTCATAAACTTGCTTCACCGTTAATGCCAGATAAAAAAATAATAAAGCTGATAAAAGATGAAGTTCGAAGAGCTGGAGAGAGAGCTTAATAAATTCCGAAAAAAGCTTAAAGAAAGGACAAAGGTAGAGGAAAAAGTCTTTGATAGAGCCACTCTTTTAACCTTATATGAGCTTGCAAACAAAGGTTACATAGATTTGCTCTTTGGTACAATAAAGTCTGGCAAGGAATCTTGCGTATTCCTCGGAAAAAAAGGGGAAAAAAGCTTAGCGGTTAAAATTCACAAAGTTTATGCGAGCGACTTTAAAAATATGATTCAGTACTTAGAGGGAGACCATAGATTTAGAAGGCTGAGAAAAAGCAGAAGAGAAATAGTGTATATGTGGGTGCAGAAAGAGTTTAAAAATCTCAAGCTTGCTGAAAAAGCAAATGTAAAAGCACCGAGAGCTATCGCCTATAAAAATAACGTAGTAGTAATGGAGTTCATAGGCAAGAACTCAACTCCGGCTCCAATGCTCAAGTATTGTAAGCTTGAAGAAGATGAGAAAAAAAGAATATACAAAATTATTCTTAGTTATGTAGCTAAGTTGTATTCCAAAGCAAGATTGGTTCATGCCGACCTAAGCGAATACAACATACTTATGCACGAGGGAGAGCCTGTGATAATAGATTTTTCTCAAGCAGTGCCTTTAACGCACCCCTTGGCTATGCAGTTTCTTGAGAGAGATGTTAAAAATATATGTAGATTTTTTAACGAGGATTACAAAAAGGCTATGAAAAGCGTGTTGAAATGGAGTACGTAAGAATTCCAAAAGAAAGAATAGGAGCCGTTATTGGTAAAGAAGGGAAAACAAAGAAGGAAATTGAAGATAAACTAAAGGTTACAATAAACATAGACAGCGATGGTATGGTAACAATACAAAAAACCGAAGAAGCGCAAGACGTTCTAGCTGAATGGAAGGCGAGAGATATTATAAAAGCCATAGGCAGAGGGATAAACCCAGAGATAGCTATTAAGCTTGTGAGAGACGATTACTTCCTTGAAATTATAGATTTAACAGAGATAGTAGGAAGGTCAAGGAAGGCTTTGATCAGGCAGAAAGGAAGGATAATAGGAACCAAAGGTAAGACGAGAAGATTCATTGAAGAGATGACAGGTGCGACTTTATCTATCTATGGAAAATCGGTAGCCATTGTAGGCAAAGCCGAGGAGCTTAGATATGCCAAGGAAGCGGTTATAATGCTTGCAGAAGGCGCACCCCACGGCGTGGTTTACAGATTTCTTGAGAGGGTGTCGAGAGAACTTAAGTATGGGAAGCTTAGTCTATGGGATAATTTTAAATAATTAAAGCTTACATATACTTTGTAAGTTGTTAAAATTTTTAGGGGCGCACTTTTTTCTGGTGTTGTAGATGGTAAGCGAGGTCTCTCCTCTGGTGCATAGAGCCACAGAGTTCCTAGATGAAATCTCCAGTAAATTGAAAGTGGTAGACCTAAGTAGATTAAAGAAGGATAAGAAATATTTTGAGGAGTTTTATCTTACCCTCGTAGAAAATCTTGAGGAATTAAAAAGTTTGAAAGATGAGATGGAGCAACGTGGTTTTGATTCTCCTTATTTTGCTTTGGGAATGAGGTTTGGAGGATTCGAAGGATACAAACGTGAAGACGTAGAAGATCAAAGAGATGTTGCAAGGCATAAAATGTTTTTCAGAAGCGATGCTTCCTTTAAAAAGGGAACCTTCGAGAGAACAAAATCCGCAATAGCTTCGCATAACATTGCTATAGGTCATCTCGAAGAGTTCATTTTATTTGTTTGTAAATGCGGAAAAGAAACGAAAGGAAAGGAAGCTCTGAAAATAATAGAGGAGAAAAAAGAGTTTATTTGTCCAAAATGCGGCTCTAATAAAGCCGAGTTAAAGGAAAATCCTCACGGAATTTACAGAATAGAGATAGTACCAAACTTGGTTTATGGTGGAGAGTTTACAAGAGAAATTTCAAGGTTTACTTCGAGCGAAAGGATGGCTTACAGAGAACTAATAGAAATTCTAAGAGAGAAAAAAAGAGGCAGAATAAAGTCTGCAACTGTAACCTTTAAAGTTAAAGAAAATGGCAGATGGGTTACCAAGAAGGAGCAAGTTGAGATAAAAGATTCTCGCCTCGATTATGAAGGAGTACTAAGAAGCAAGTACGGGAGAATTATTATTGAGCATATTCGCTATCATCACGAGCGTTCAATACTGGTGAGCGGGAGATACAACAGGCAAGCTTTGGCTATAGCATATACCAGGCTTCTTAAAGAAATTAGGGAAGAGATAATGGACTATTTCCTTAAAAGAAAACCAGGGTGGGAAAAGTTAAAGCTCTACGAAGAGTTAAGGCGTGGCGTAGAATCCAAGCTCTACAATGCCTATCCTTATCTTGATGTCAGGCTTATAGAAGAAGGCGAGGAAATAATGAACGAGTTTGACGAAAAGTTAAAAGAGCTTGGTTTGATGGATGAAAAAGGAAATTTAATACCCGAGCTTGTCGAAGCCATAGAATATAGAAGAGAGTTGAGGAAAAAAACTTTAATAAAAATACCAAAGGCTCTCTTTGCATGGGATATATTTAAATTTCTACTGGTTAAGCCTTATAGAGAAAGAAGATACGCAAGCATATTTCCTGGACTACAACCTATTCCAGAAAAAGAACAACTTGAAAGTGCCTTGGAAGTTCTTGGTGAAAAAGAAATAATAAGCGCAATAAATCAATTCATAGATGATGAGGTTATAGAAATAGAGAATGCTCATGAAATAATCTTCAAAAAGTTTGAAATTGAAGACATACTTCAGGATTACCTAAAAGTTACTTCAAGCAGAGCGGTTGGAGGAATTGCTCTGTATATTTGTTCTTCGCTAGATTTACCTACTTCTGCAAAGGTTGTGGGCTGCACAGAAGATGAGCTAAAGGAAGTGCTTAAAGTAATTGTTAGATTAGGAAGAAGAGACGTAATACCTCCTGAAAAACTCGAGGGTTTGGAGGAAATAAAAAGCATAGAAATATCTCAGAAGGCAAGGGAATTTCTTGAGCTAGTTAGATGAAATAGTTAGATTTTGCTTAATGATTGTATACCTCTTTTTGCAGCAGTCTCTATTGATTTTGCAGTTAAATTATGAACAAGAACGTTTAAAATGCCTAATATTATAAATAAAGCCTCTTCTGTTCTAATAGTTTTGCTTCCTTGGTTAGGAACTGCATTAATCATAAAATCAAACATATTTTGAATTTCTCTTTTACTAAACCAATCATAAAATCCTTTGGAGTACGATCCAAAAGCAATTGCAACTTTTTTAATATTTTTTATTTCATTTAAAATTTCACAATACACTTTATTCAAATGCTCACCATACTTTGATGTTCCTAACAATAAATAATTTTCTTTTTTAAGTTCCTCTATAATCTTTTTTAAACCTTTCCCAGCAAGTTGAACATCATACCCAAAAAAATAAGGGACATCGCTCTTTGATACTGGGAAACATTTTTTATCCCGAATTTTGAAAATTAATATTTTACGTGTTAATTTTTTAGGACAAAAAAGTAATTGTTCTAATCCTACGTCAACAAGAGACCCGTTCTTCGTGATTTTTTTAACATATCCATATCTATATTCAATGCTTTCATTTATATCGGGGTGATGTACTGCTCTTAAAGGGGGGAGAACACCAGCATATTTAAGTGTATCTTTCTTTGGAAAGTATTTCCTAAGATATGGAGTAGTATTTGCATATTCTAAGACATCGCGTATAAATTTTCCCGCAAAATCTGATGACTCATCACTCGGATCTCTATAGATTATTATTCTATTTACATTGAATATGGTACATGCCCTAGCAATATTTCCTATTAAGTATGTGCGAATTTTTTCGTCTCTCTCTTGCATTCCGTAAGTGGTTGGCAAGAGAACAACCCATTCGTTCATTTAAAATCACCTTTTTTGTGCAACTATATCGTTCTTTTATTGTATCAGGAGATAACCAAATATTCGGCTTAAATTTGATAAGTGTTTCTCATACATCCTTATAAATCTCGGTATGATATAAAGTTGCATTTATAATTTTGT
>CBFDVL010000115.1:0-4481 GCA_965613365.1 uncultured archaeon
AATGATACGGCGACCACCGAGATCTACACCTAAGCCTTCGTCGGCAGCGTCAGATGTGTATAAGAGACAGCTACCATCCATGTTACTAAGAAAAAGTAATAGCCTTTTTTTAGCCAATCCTTTATCATAAATTCCTCCTGAGAGAGATTAAAAATTCTTCTGCAAATGAATAACATCGGATAAGAGAGTACAAGAGCGAGAACCAGAACTGTTATAAAGGTGAAGCCCCCTCCTTTTACATATAACCCAAATATCACTCCCATAACTATACCATATACCGTATGTAACAAACTAATCTTCCTTTCAACTTCCTTATCCATTTGCATCACCTGGTGATTCTATGAAGGTAGAGATGTCGAGCTTTGATGTTTTTGCAATCGCTCGAGAGTTACAGAAATTAATAATCAACGCCCACATTAATAAAGTTTACCAAATATCACCTCAAGAATTAAAGGTTGTTTTAAATATAAAAGGTTTTGGCAATGCTATTCTTGTGATAGAAGCTGGCAAGAGGATTCACCTAACGGAGTACCCAAAGCCAAGTCCAAAGAAGCCAAGCGTCTTTGCAATGACTCTGAGAAAGTATATCCAAGGAGGAGTTATAAAGGGTATAAGCCAGGTTTCCTTTGACAGGATCGTAGAGATAAGAGTTAGCAAGAAAGGCGAAGAATATGTTCTCATTGCTGAGCTTTTTGGAAAGGGGAATGTTATCCTTACAGATGCAGACTACAATATCCTTGCGGTAATGATGCCAAAGCGTTACAAGCACAGAGAGCTTATCATAAAAGCCAAATATTCTTATCCTCCGCAAAAAGCAAATCCCTTTGAGCTTGATAAAGAAAAGCTGAGGAAAATTTTTGAAAGTTCTTCCTCAGATATAGTAAGAACTCTCGCAAGTAAGCTTGGATTGGGTGGAGTATATGCTGAAGAAGTATGCTTAAGAGCCGAGTTGAACAAAACCAAGAAAGAACCGAGCGAAGAAGAGCTCGATAGAATTATCAAAACTTTAAAGGAAATCAAAGAAAAAACTGGAAAAGAAAATGTCATCGTCTTTGAAAAAGATAAAGCAATAGATGTTACTCCTTTAAAACTTGAATTATATAAAAATAGGGAATTTAAGGAATATGAAAGCTTCAATAAAGCTCTCGACGAGTATTTTACCAAGTACGAAATTGAAAAAATAGAGGAACTTGAAAAAAGCGAATTTCTTAGCGAGATTGAAAAACTTAAAGCAAGGTTGAAAAGGCAAGCTAAGATTTATAGAGAGCTGAGAAAAATTGCAAAAGAATATAAAGAGCTTGGAGATTTGATTTACTTAAACTTTGATAAGATAAGTAAGCTCTTGGAAACGATTAACAAGGCAAGAAAAAAGTTCTCCTGGGAAGAAATATCGCGCAAACTTGGAGATAAGGTTAAGATTGACCCTGAAAAAGCTGAGATAAGGCTGAGAATAAACGATAAAATTCTAAAGCTTGACCTGAGGAAAAGCCCTTCCGAGAATGCAGACTTCTATTACAACAAAAGCAAAAAAGCCAAAGAAAAGCTTGAAGGAGCTAAAAAAGCTATACTTCAAACCGTAGAGGAAATAAGAGAGGTTAAAAGGAAAGGAATCAAGAAAAAGGAAAAACCCAAGAAAATCGTGAGAAAGAAAAGAAAGTGGTATGAGAAATTTAGATGGTTCATCTCAAGCGAAGGCTTTTTAATTTTGGGAGGCAGAGATGCTACGCAAAACGAAATTCTCGTTAAAAAACATCTTGGCAAAGAAGACATATTTGTGCATGCCGATATTCATGGAGCTCCTGCCGTGATAATAAAAACTGAGGGAAAAGGAGTTAGCCCTTCTACTATTCAAGAAGCCTTTAACTTCGCTGCCTCTTACTCAAGAGCATGGAAGCACGGAATTTTTGCTTTAGACGTTTATTGGGTAAAACCCGAGCAGGTGAGCAAAACCCCAGAGCATGGCGAGTATTTAACAAAGGGTGCTTTTGTTGTAAGGGGAAAGAAAAACTACGGCAGGGGAAAAGTTGAGATAGCGATAGGATTTATCATAAATGAAATCGCCGAGGTTATCGGAGGTCCTCCTTCAGCTATAGAATCTAAAACTCCATACTTCGTAACTCTTGTACCCGGAAGAAAAAAAAGTAAAGAGCTTGCTGAGGAGATAAAAAACATCATACTAAGCAAAGTCAAAGAAAAAGACAAAGAAAAAATAAAAAACGTTGAAATAGAAGAGATTCAAAGATTTTTACCTGCCGGAGGAGGAGAGGTGAAGAGGGGGTAGATTAGAAATCTTTAATTTTGGCAGAATAATCTTTCTCACCTTGACCAAAGCAACTTCCTGGATGTATCTCAGATTAACTCCGCTTTCAAGTAAATGGGTTGCGAATGAATGTCTCAAGGAATGAACTCTGCTTTTCTATGTGCATTATCAAATATCTTCTGCACCACAGAACTCAAAGGGTTGAGATTAATAAAATTTTCCCCATGTTAATATCTTCTCCATTACCATGGGTATTGATACTGACCTCATTACTTGCCCCAACTGTGGCTATAAGTTCAGCTTAGCTTATGGTAGAACTTTCGCATGCCAAGGTTGTAGCCACGCAGCAACTGGGAGCTGTGGATATGCTCGCTGTCCAAGGTGTGGATATGAGTTTCCTTTAATACCTGGGGCAGATAAGCTTTTTATCTAATTAACGAGGTTAATTAAAAAACATGAACTTCATTGAAAAAGAGAAAAAATACATCGCTCAGACATATGCAAGGCAGCCAATAGCTCTAGTGAAGGGAAAAGGAGCTTTTGTCTGGGATAGCGATGGCAAGGAGTATCTCGATTTCTTCTCAGGCTTGGCTGTTTTAAATGTTGGGCATTGCCATGAAAGAGTAGTAGAGGCGATAAAAAAACAGTGCCAAGAGATAATGCACACCTCCAACATATATTACATATTACCACAAATAGAGCTCGCCGAGCTTCTATACAAGATTTCGGGAGGTTATAAATCTTTTTTCTGCAACTCTGGAGCAGAAGCAAATGAAGCTGCAATAAAACTTGCGAGAAAATATACCAAAAAAAAGGAGATAATCGCTGCCAAAAACTCTTTTCATGGTAGAACTCTTGCTACTCTCAGCATGACGGGGCAAGAAAAATATAAAAAAGGATTTGAGCCTCTGTTGAGAGAGGTTAAGCACGTTGATTATGGCATTGCCGAGGAAATAGAAAAAGCAATAACAAAGGATACCGCTGGAGTTATTTTAGAGCCTATTCAGGGAGAAGGCGGAGTTGTAGTTCCTCCTGAGAATTATCTTAAAGAGGTTAAAGAGATATGCGAAGAAAAGGGAGTTTTACTTATTCTTGATGAGGTGCAAACTGGCTTGGGCAGAGTAGGCGAGCTTTTTGCTTGGCAACTTTTTGATACTCCTCCGCATATATTTACCTTAGCCAAAGCCTTAGGTGGAGGTTTTCCCATAGGTGCAATGCTTGCAAAGCCTGAGATAATGGAAGCCTTTGGTTATGGCGACCATGCCTCGACATTTGGTGGAAACCACTTAGCTTGCGGTGTTGCAAAGGCTACGCTCGAAGTAATAGTAGAAGAAAAGCTTCATGAAAATGCTAAGAAGCTTGGTAAATACTTAATGTCTAAACTAAAAGCTCTAAAGCAAAAACATGAAATAATAAAAGAAATTCGTGGTTATGGGCTAATGGTAGGCGTAGAGCTTTCTATTCCATGCAAAGAAATCGTTGATAGAGCAAGGGAGAAAGGATTGTTAATAAATTGCACTCAAGATAAAGTGCTTAGACTTCTTCCACCCTTGATAATTACTAAGCAAGAGGTTGATAAAGCAATAGAGATTCTGGATAATGTATTGGGAGAGTAAAAATGGAATTAAAAAAAATACTTAATGAATTCAAGCAAGAACTTTACAAATTATATGGAGGGAGATTGAAAAAAGTTATTCTTTATGGTTCATGGGCAAGAAAAGAAGCTACAAAAGAATCTGATATTGATTTAGTTGTTGTCCTTGAAGGAGAAGTTACCCCTGGGAAAGAAATTGATAGAATGATAGATATTATAACAGAAATAAACCTAAAATACGATGTTTTAATATCAGTTTATCCCATCTCTGAAGAAAATTACTTTAATATTAAAAGTCCATTGTTAATAAATATACGAAAAGAAGGAGTACTTGCATGAAGGAGATCAAATCGCTTATAAAAAGAGCTAAAAGATATCTTAAAAGTGCAGAAATACTTATAAAAGAAGGAGACTACGAATCTTCCGTTTCAAGAACATACTATGCAATGTTTTACCCTGTTCAAGCCTTATTACTTACACGAAATCTGTCTTTCTCGTCTCATCGTGGTGTAATTTCTGCTTTTAGAAAATATTTTATTAAAACAGGGATTTTTTCAAAAGATATGGGAAGGGAACTTAATAGAGCCTTTGAAAAAAGGCAAATAAGCGATTATGAATATACTTTTG
>CBFDVL010000116.1:0-4476 GCA_965613365.1 uncultured archaeon
TCCCTATATAACGGGCATAGAAGGTTTTTTCATAAAGAGTTCTTTAGACGCCGACGAGAAGAGAATTCTAGAGCTGTACAAACAACGAGACAAGGCAGGGAAGTTCTCGTGCTTAAAGAGGGTAGCGAGCTAATGCCATAAGACACTGGAGCAAATATGCTATTCCAGGAGCAATTTACATATTTCCTTGCCACGAGCATATACAATTTGACGGTTAAAATTCTGAAGAGCTGTCCCGTAAAAAATCTGAAGTTACTCAAAAATCAAAACCAAAAATTCCTTCAAAATTTGACACTTGTGATAATTTACCCTAAGGGAAGGTTTCAGTTGCGTGTTGTGAGCAATGTAACTCCTCAGATCAAGCGTATTTTGGGGATTTTGTCTATAGATATGGTGACAGAAACCTGAATTTGAGGTGGTGAGACGCTATTTGGCGAAAAAGGTTGGGGAACTCAGATAGGTTGGACTATCAATATCTAACTGGCGAAGTTAGGTTATAAGTTTAAAGCTCATCGCTACTGCAATAATTTGGATTTCTTGTAGGTATTTTAGGTTCTTTTAGACTACCGGCAGTTTATGCTGTTGTTCCAATACCTCATGTAGTAGCCGGCATGGACTGGAACAAATTTGTTGATAGGCTTCTTTGCAGGATTATTCGGCTTTATAGGCATTTAACTGTGCTTTTTGTTATGGGAGCTACTTCGATGTTAGGAGCTTACATAGGTGCATATTTTACTGTTATGAAAATAACTCTACTTAAGTCTAAATTTTATATTCTAAGATAATTTATAATAAAAATATGGATATTTTTCTAACAGAAAAAGTCGAAAAATGCGTGGGTAAAAAATACACTGCTATGAGTGCACTTTATCCAGCTACCTTTAAACTTGCAATTTCAGAAGCTATAGAGGAGATATACTCCAAGCTACAGCCAAGGAGTATTTTAGATATCCTTTTTGGCTGGCTACTGCTTGGAAGAAGCACTTTTGTAAATATAGATAGAGCAAAGGAAGGATATATAGAAACAGCACTGATTGGCGGAGCATTCAAGCTAAAAGGTAAAAAAATAAGGGCTGCTATTTACGTTAAAGATTCTGGAAATTATAAGGAAGTTTGGATATTTACAAAGCCCGCAGATAACCCGAAAGATATAATGAGCATCTTTGAAGATTGGATAAAAAATAGAAATCCGCTACATAAGAAAGTAATAAACATTTTTGGAGAAATAGAAGAACTTGGAGGTTATAGTTGGGAAGACATTGCGATCCCTCTTAATTTTAGAATAGAAATAGAAGAAAACCTTGTTTGGCCTATAAAGTATTTAGACAAAATAAAAAACTTAAACATCAACGTAGCTCGGGGAGTATTATTAGAAGGAGAAAGAGGCATGGGTAAGACCACCCTAACTAAGATAATTGGTAGGGAAATAAAAGGACATGGCACCTATATTAGAGCAAGACCAAGCGACATACAAAAACTTGGTTGGGATTATGTTTTTGAAGTAGCAAAAACTTTAGCACCTTCTTTACTCTGTATAGAAGATATAGAAAACTTGACGCCTTCAACTAAAACTCCAGATATAGGAGCCTTCTTAACAGATTTCTTGGATTATTTAGATGGAGTTAAAGAAAGAGGAGATGTTTTAATATTGGCAACAACCAATGAACCGGATTTAATGGACTTGAGAGTAATAGACAGGCCGGGAAGAATTGATAGAAGATTAAGACTTGACCCAAAAGATAAGAAAAATTTCGGAAAAGAATGGAAAATGAGAGTTCTGAGTATACATTTGAAGAATTTCGGATTAGATAAAAACCTAAGGATAAAGGATATCGCAGACATTATATCAGAGATTCCTTACACTGGAGCACATATAAAAGAGTTGGTATATACTGCCGCTCTTCAAGCTCTGAGAAGAGAAGGAATTGATAGCAAATTAGATAACCTGATTTTAACTAGAGAGGATTTTGAAAAGGCTAACGAAATATTAAAGTTACAGCTAAAAATACAATATTCTGGGTGATTTTATTGAATAACCAACATAGAATCAAAGATGCAACTTACAGATTCTTAGCTATATGCTTTTTAGTCTTTTCTCTCGAAATCTTTTATCCCCCCATAATGAAATACTTCACTCTTACAAAAAATCTCCTATTTCCTATCACTGCCTTTACTCACATATTTGCCCATGCTACCATAACTCATTTCATAGTAAATATGCTGATGTTATTCTTCTTTGGACCCGAGCTTGAGAGTATAATTGGTAGCAGGAGATTTGCTCTTCTATTCATAGTAGCGGGAGTTTTTGCTGGAGTTGGTCAAATATTAATGTTTGGTTCTGGAGTAATTGGAGCGAGTGGTGCAATCATGGGCATTTTTGGCTGCCTCACAGTTTTAAATCCGCGAATGAGGGTTTATCTTTTCCTTGTAATACCTCTGGAGTTATGGATGATCACTTTGCTATATGCTTGGTACGATATATTCTATCTTGAAATCGGCACAACCGAGGTTGCTCATATAGCACATTTAATAGGTCTTGGAATCGGCGCTGGGTATGGATACAGACTCAGAAAGAGTTTCTGACTATTCTCTCTCTGCGAAATATCTTCCTCTTTTTTCTATAACTCTAAGCCTATGTAGAACTTCCTTAGCTTTATCATATTCTTGGGAATAACCCTCAACAAAAGCATTCCAACAATCTTCTTCATACTCATAATGAGTTGAATGCAAAGTTTTTTTGAACACAAGTAAATCAACACCTTTAGCTTCTATTGCCTCGTTTATTTCTCCTAAACCAAAATCTATAAAGAATATTTTTCCTTCAGAAAAAATCATGTTCGAAGTAGTTAGGTCTCCATGGATTATATTGTTAGCATGAAGCTTTGCAACAAGTTTGCCTATTTCTTCACATATCTTTCGTCTTTCCTTTCTGTCTTTCCTTCGGAAAGACAAGAGGTTCTTAACTTTTTCTCCTTTTATGTATTCTATTTCTATTGCCATTTTCGTTAAATCAACGTCTCTTATAAAAGGAGTTGGCACTCCACAGCGCCTTGCAAGAGAAATAAGCTTGGCTTCTCTTTTTGTTCTCGTCTTACGCAAAAACTCATCGAGCTCCTTTGCTCTATATCCTTTTGGAACTCTTTCTTTAATTATGCTTCCGTTTTTCAAGTATAAATTGGCTTCAGCTCCCTTAGCTATCAGCTTCATTTTTAAATCTTTTTATGAGTTTTACAGCACAATATCTTCCACACATCGTACAAACGTCTTTATCTTGAGGTTTTCTTCTCTTTCTATATTCTATGGCTTTCTCTTTGTCTATGCAAAGCTCAAATTGTTTTTTCCAGTTTAACTCTGCTCTAGCCTTAGACATTTCAAGGTCTAACTCATAATCTAAGCCTCTCGCTATATCTACTGCATGCGCAGCGATTTTACTTGCTATAACCCCAAGCTTCACGTCCTCAACACTTGGTAATGCCAAATGCTCTGCTGGGGTAACATAGCAGAGAAAGTCCGCCCCAGCATAAGCTGCGATTGTCCCTCCTATAGCTCCCGCGATATGATCATAGCCGGGTGCTATATCTGTAACCAAAGGTCCAAGAACATAAAACGGCGCCTCCTTGCAGAGCTTTTTCTGAATAATAACGTTTGCTTCAATTTCATTTAGCCTCATATGCCCCGGACCTTCAACCATACATTGTACTTTTTTTTCTCTTGCCCTATCAACAAGCTCGCCGAGAATTATTAGCTCTTGGATTTGAGCTCTATCGCTTGCGTCTGCTATTGCCCCCGGCCTTAAAGCATCTCCTAAACTTAAAACAACGTTATATTCTTTGGCTATCTCAAGAATATAATCATAGTTTTTATAAAGAGGATTCTCCTCTTTATTGTGAAGCATCCAGCATGCTATAAAGCTTCCCCCTCTACTAACTATCCCCATTATTCTTTTTTGCCTTTCAAGTTTTTCTAAGCTTTCTTTAGTTATGCCAACATGCAAGGTCATAAAATCAACACCATCTTTTGCATGCTTTTCAATGACCTTTAAAATTTCATCCTCACTCATATCAACGATGCTTCCCTTCTTTATTGCACTCTCAACGCCGGCTTGATAAATTGGTACAGTTCCCAATGGAACGGGAATTTTCAGTATCTCTCTCCTTATTTTATCTAAGTCACCACCAGTACTCAAGTCCATAAGTGTATCAGCGCCATACTTTACAGCTACCTTTCCCTTTTCAAGCTCCTCATCAATATTCACATAATCTGGCGAAGTGCCAATGTTTGCATTAATCTTTACTCTCAAACCTTTTCCTATTCCGACTGGAGGAATATCCCTAAGAACGTTTTTTAGAATAACTATTTTACCTTGAGCTACTCTCTTTGCTATCTTCTCCTCGCTTATTTTTTCTTTCTTGCTTATCTCTTTAACCTCTTCACTTAGCAACATTGAATAAACATAAGTATTTTAACGTTTTATAA
>CBFDVL010000117.1:0-4444 GCA_965613365.1 uncultured archaeon
GCACAGGCTTGTTTACATGTAAGTTTTGGGAGCACCTTAAATAATTAAAATTTCATTAAATTTATACTCAATTTCTTTATAATAAGGCTTCTTAAATTTTTAGACCTATTTAACAAAGAGAAAAACTTTTTAAAATGCTCATTTCCCCTCCGCCCTTGTTCTTCTTATCTCTTTGGCAATATCCTTCAAAAGCAAGCTTTTTGGTTTAACTTTATCTACAAGTACTCTTCCGCTTACCTCCCACCATTCTTTTGGGTAAGCTTTGTCTTTTTCAACTATGGGGTTAAGGTTTAACCGCTTAGCTGCTTGCTCTATCTCGCTCAGCGTTGGCGAAGTAACAGCGAGCTTGGAGGAGATTTTTCTTCCATCTTGTCTTGACTTTGTCTTATCTAAGTAAGCTGGCCATATAACAAGTTTATCCATTTCAAATCCAACCAGCTCTTAACAAAGCTCCGAATATCACAACCCCAAGAGCAGCATAAACAACATGCTCGGGCTTTATCTTTATTCCTCTACCCTCTTGGTCCATATATCTTATTAAGCCCGCGCTTGAAATTGGCATCTCAACTTTTCTCTTCTTCCTCTTTACCATGGTTGTTCATCTCCTCTAATTTATATAAGAAATTATCCCTCTTAAAATAAATTCTATATCTTCTTGGCTATTTGCTCTTATGCCTTCAATTGCAAGTTGCTTAATTTTTTCATTTGAACTATTGGTTATAATTTTTTCAAATAGTTTTTTAGCCTCTTTCACCTTTATCTCTTCTATTTCTTCGTTATTTATTTTTAAGTGTTTATTCCTTTTGTAGTAATCGAAAATCGTGCTTTTTGGAATGTTAAACATCTTGGAGATTCTATAAAAACTCAGCCCTTCCTGTCTTGCCGCCATTATCTTGGTTATCTCTTCTTTGCCTAACTTTTTTGGTCTTCCTCTTCTCTGCAGAACTTCTATTTCTATTCCCTTTTCTTTGAGAAATCTTATGGTTTTGTCAGGGGTTTGTTTATGGGCAGTAGGAGTTAAAGAGATTTTTTTAATCTTGGATTTTGCTATCTCTCCGGCTTCTCTTTTGCTTATGTATTTTGAAAAATGCATGTCCGAAAATATCCAATTTTTGCTTATATATAAGTTATGCCGTAATCTAAATAAACTATCGTAACCATACTTAATCCAATGCAGATAGGAGAGTTCCAGAGGTTAATGAAAGAGGTATATTACAAAAGAGATTCTAAACGGGGTAAAGAAAAAACAATGCTCTGGTTAGTTGAGGAGGTAGGAGAGCTTGCAAAAGCTATGAGAAAGAGCAGTAAGAAGGAAATAGAGGAAGAAATGGCGGATGTCTTAGCTTGGCTTGCTTCACTTGCGAATTTGCTTGAAATAGATTTAGAGAAAGCGGTTTGTGAGAATTACCCCAATGCATGTAAATACTGTGGAAAAAAACCCTGCGAATGTGAAAAATGAGGCTTACAAATGCGATAATTCTACATGGCGAAGAGTTTGAGGTAATAAAAGGGCATATAATAATAGAGAATGGTGAGATAAAGGAAGTAGGAGAAGGCTCTATAAGAAATGCAATAGATTTAGAACAAGGCATAATATTTCCCGCCTTTACCAATGCCCATGTTCATCTCGGAGATAGTATCGCTCAGGATTATGGTCATAACCTTCCAATAGAAGCAAGGGTTGGAAGAAAAGGCTTAAAGTTTAAGATTTTAAGAAACAGAGAAATCACTACCGGCATAAAAGAATCACTCAAGGAGATGTTCAAAATAGGCATAACTACTTTTTGTGATTTTAGAGAGCTTGGATTAAAGGGAATAAAACAGATAAAAGAGGCAGGTCTAAAAATACATGACAGCATTATATTGGGAAGACCAAATGGCGAAGTTGATAAACTGGGAAAACTGTTGGAAGAATGCGATGGCATTGGTATAAGCTCTGTAAATGATTATTCCGAAGAGGATTTAAGAAAAATCGCTGAAGAGGTTAGAAAGAGAAATAAACTGCTTGCCTTCCACTGTTCGGAGGTTAAAGATGATGTTGCGGAGGTTTTAAAATATAATCCAAGCTTTGTAGTCCACCTTACAAACGCCCGTGAAGAAAGCTTGGAGGAGATTTTTAAAAGAAAGATTCCAGTTGTGCTATGTCCAAGGGCTAATGCTACCTTGGGTGTGGGAATACCAAGGCTTAGAGAAATCTTTGAAAACACCTTGGTAGCTCTCGGAACAGACAACGTTATGATTAATTCGTTTAACATGTTCAGAGAGATGGAATTTACATTTAAGCTCATTCGTGGTCTTTATAAAGACCATGAATTCGACGCTAAAGAGGTGTTGAAAGCCGCAACGCTAAACGGGAGAAAAATTCTTGGGTTAGAGCCAAATACCATAGAAGAAGGAAAGAAAGCAAACATGATAATACTGAAAGGGAGAAAATATTTATATGACCCAGTGGTAGCTATTATACATAGATTTGAGGTCTCTGATATCCGTGGCGTGATAAAAGAAGAAAAAATGTTCTGGAGAGATTGAAATGTATAAAAAAATTCTAATACCCACAGATGGCTCAGCCCCTGCTGAAGCTGCAATTAAAGAAGGAATAAAGTTAGCCAAGGCTTTAGGCTCAAAAATATATGGACTTTATGTAATAGATATCTCTGCATTCGCCGGCATTCCAGCAGAGGCTATATGGGAAAACATGCGTTCTTTGCTTGAGGAAGAAGGAAAAAAAGCTTTGGAAAGGGTAGAGAAGCTTGCGGATACAAAAGATGTCAAATGCAAAACGATAATGAAGGAAGGAGTACCTTCCAAGGAGATCATTTCTACCGCAGAGGAAATAAAGGCAGGGTTAATAGTGATGGGAACCTCCGGTAAAAGCGGGCTAAATAGATTTCTCTTAGGAAGTGTTACCGAAAAAGTGGTTAGAACCTCAAAGATTCCTGTGCTTGTTATTAGGGGATAACTTTTACTTTTTTGGAGGGTTTAAAATGAAAGTCAAAGATATAATGACTAAAGATGTAATATATGCAGAAGTTCCTGGTACTTCAGCTTCTGCTCTTGAGTTGATTTTAAAGCATAATGTTTCTGGACTACCCGTTGTAAAAAAAGGAACAAAGCAACTTGTTGGCGTTGTTACAAGAGATGACTTTAATAGAAAGCCGGAAGAAGGACAACTTGCATTATTAATGACGAGAAACGTGGTAACTATTTCTCCCGATGCCGATATAAAAGAGGCTATAGAGATTTTTTTGAGAGAGGAATTTAAAAGACTCCCCGTTGTTGAGGATGGTGAACTTGTAGGAATACTCACGATTAGCGATATTATATGGAAGTATATCGCCACAAGAAAATTCGATGAAAGCATAGAAAAATACATGCGCACAAGCTTGGCTGCTATCTGGGAAGGCACTCCTCTTAAGGTCTCTCTTGAAATAATGCGCCTCTCAAACTCAAGAGCTTTACCCGTGCTCAACGACGAAGGAAAGCTTGTTGGCATTGTTGCAGATACAGACTTGCTTAAAGAGCTTGAGATTACCGAATCAACAGAAAAATCTGAGCTTTTCGGAGGAACAGAAGGAGATAAATGGGGATGGGATAGCAAGAATGTAATATACATAACAAAGAAAAAGCTTGAGCTTCCAGACAAACCTGTTAAGGAGGTCATGGTTAAAAAAGTCATTACCGCAACGAAAAAGACCAGCGTAACTGAGGTTGCAAAAAAAATGGCGAGAGCAAGGATCGAGCAAGTGCCCGTGGTTGATGCAGAGGGAAATATAATAGGGATAATAAGAGATGTAGACCTTCTTAAAGTCCTTGTCTAAACTATTCTAGGAAAATCTTTCGGTTTTCTCAACCTAAAAAGGAGGAAACTCATGGACCTAATGGAGCTTGCTATAAGAAGAGGTTTTATCTACCCAGCCTTTGAAATTTATGGCGGAATTTCTGGCTTCTATGACTATGGACCCTTAGGAGCTACTATGAAGAAAAACATAGAGGATATATGGCGCGAGGTTTATTGCGTAGGCGAGGGTTACCTTGAAATCTTCTCTCCAACCATAGCACCTGAAGAGGTTTTCATAGCCTCTGGGCATGTTAAAAATTTTGTTGACCCTATGGTTGAATGCAAGAAATGCAAGCAAGCTTTTAGAGCAGACCATTTAATTGAAGCTAACGCCGATATCGGCATTAACTTGGCTGGGCTTTCCTTTGAAGAGCTTGAAAAAATTATAAGAGAAAAAAATATACGTTGTCCGGAGTGCGGAGGAGAGCTTGGAAAGGTAGAAAGCTATAACCTAATGTTCAAAACTCACATAGGACCGGGGAGTAAAAAAGTTGGTTATCTTAGACCAGAAACTGCACAAGCGATGTTTATTCTATTCCTGTCTCTTATACACATCTCCGAGCCCACGAGACTAGGCATGATCTCGTATGCCGTCTTCTGCTTGAA
>CBFDVL010000118.1:0-4408 GCA_965613365.1 uncultured archaeon
TGATACGGCGACCACCGAGATCTACACCTAAGCCTTCGTCGGCAGCGTCAGATGTGTATAAGAGACAGGGTATGGGTATCGCTGGACTTGCAATTAGCTTGGCTGCGAAGGACACGCTTGCAAACATAATTGCTGGGATATTTATAATCGTGGATCAACCCTTTACCGTGGGCGATAGAATAGAAATCTGGAACGCTCCAAAGGGAACTTCGACGTGGGGAGATGTGATAGACATTGGGTTGAGAAGCACAAAAATAAGAACCACAGATAATATAGTAATAGTAATTCCAAATGCCGAGATTGCAAAGCGAGACGTTATAAATTACACCGCAATTTCACCTAAGATAAGGATTAGAATTCCCGTGGGCATATCTTATGACTCAGATTTAAAAAAAGCTGAGGAGATAATGCTCAAAATAGCAAAAGAGACCAAGGGCGTGGTAAGCAAGCCCGAGCCAAAAGTTATAGTAAAGGAATTTGGAGAGTCGAGCATAGACCTTGAGCTTAGGGTCTGGATAGAGAATGCAAGAGAGCGTAGAAATATAACCTCAGAGATTTCGAGGAGAATAAAGGAAGAATTTGACAAGCATGGTATAGAGATACCCTATCCAAAGAGGCACGTTATTATAGAGGATAAATCAAAATCATAACTTCCAGATTTTATCTCCGATGTAATGCAAATTCTTAACACATTTTCCCTTTTCTTTGGTTTTAAACTCTTGGCCATCCCACAAAGCTTTGCCTATGGCTATTGGCTTGCCATAGCCCTCTTCCTTCACAATAACAACATCGCCCTTTTTAATATTCTCGTCAAACTCAACAACGCCAGGGCGCATTACATCCGCGCCAGAAACAATATAGGGTATAGCCCCTTTATCCACAACTACATAGCTTTGGTTAATTTCAATCTTTAAAGCAGCCTTCAAACTAGGGATATACTCTTCGCCATGCTTGAAAAAGAGAACCTCGCCATCCACTATCACAAAAACTCTATCATCCTGCTCGGCTATCTCAACTTTACCCTTCTTCGGAATAAGTTCTCTGAAATTCTCTGGAAGTTCATTTTTCAATTTTGCAATAAAGTCTTTTCTTGCGAAATATCTTTTCATTGATACTAATAAAAGAAACAAAAGATTTAAATATCTATTGAAGCGAGGATGAAAACATGACAGCACAAAAGCCATTAGACGTGTTGCATAGCTCTCTAAACAAGCAGGTGTTGGTTGGACTAAAGGGTGGAAAGGAATATAGAGGCGTTCTTAAGGGTTATGACATTCACATGAACGTTGTGCTTGAGGGTGCCGATGAGCTTGTTAACAGCGAACCCATAAGAAGGCTTGGATTAGTTATAATCAGGGGCGACAACGTAGTTTATATATCTCCATAGGTGATTTTAAAATGAAGGGCACGCCGTCAATGGGTAAGAGGAACAAGAGACTACATATAAGGTGTAGAAGATGTGGCAGAAATGCTTATCACATAAAGCATAAATATTGCGCGGCTTGTGGATTTGGAAGAAGTAGAAGATTGAGAAGATATGCATGGCAAAGTAAAAAAATTAATAAAGTCAGGATAAAATAGAACAAATTTAGATGAAGCTTAATGATAAATGCGGAGTTGTTGGTGTTTATTCCAAGACCCAAGAGGTCGCTCCGTTAATATTTTATGGTTTATACACTCTCCAACATCGTGGTCAGGAGTCTTGTGGAATTGTAACTCGCGATGATTCTAATTTTTATGTAGATAAAGGAATGGGAATGGTTCATGAGCATTTTAATTTTGATAAATTAAAAAATCTTAAGGGAAATGTTGGCATAGGCCATGTTAGATATTCAACCGCAGGAGAATCAAAACCAGAGAATGCTCAACCTTTTGTGGTTACCCACTCAAAGGGAACTCTTGCTATGGCGCATAATGGAAACATCGTTAATTACTTAGAGCTCAGGAGAGAGCTCGAGAGATTGGGGCAAGCTTTTGTTTCAACAACAGACACCGAGGTAATTGCTCATATGGTTGTTAGGGAGTATGTAAAGACCGAGGATATTGTAACCTCTGTTTCAAGTGTTATGAATAAGCTCATAGGTTCTTATTCTCTTGTCTTGCTCGTGGATGATAAACTTATAGCAGTGAGGGACCCTCTCGGGATAAGACCTCTCTGTATGGGAGGCAATGATGATGTGATATTGTTCGCAAGCGAAAGCGTTGCTTTCGACGTCCTCGATATACCATTCAAGAGAGATGTTAAGCCCGGGGAGATGATAATAGTAGAGAAAGATGGAAACATAGAGAAGCACAAAATAAGAAAACTAAACAGAACCGCATACTGCATGTTTGAATATGTTTATTTTGCAAGACCGGATTCTATTTTAAATGGAATTCCGGTATATGATGTTAGAGAGAGAATAGGGAGGATACATGGAGAAAAAGATGATGTTGAGGCAGATTTTGTTACCCCCATTCCAGATTCGGCGATACCCTTTGCTCTTGGATACTCAATGGTCAGAGGCATACCCTATCGCGAGAGTTTAATAAGAAATAGATATGTTGGCAGAACCTTTATATTGCCCAATCAACAAGCGAGAGAGCTTGCGGTCAAGCTCAAGCTTAATCCAATGTCGCTTCAGGTTAAGGGCAAAAAGATAGTTCTTTTTGATGACAGCATAGTAAGGGGAACTACTTCGAGCAGAATAATAAAAATTTTGCGAGAAGCGGGAGCAAAAGAAATACACATGCGCGTTGGATGCCCGCCGATAAAATCGCTCTGCAAACTTGGCATAGACATGCCTACGGATAAAGAGTTAATAGCAAGCGACAAGGATGTTGAGAAGATAAGAAGGATAATAGGGGCAGATACTCTTAGATATCTTGAGATAGATGAGTTGCTCGAAGCTATAGGTCTTGGAAGAAATAAGCTTTGCCTCGGCTGTCTTACTGGAGAATATCCAGTAAGGATTACAAAATACGAGCAGTTGCCACTATCAACCTTTTTATGTCGTTAAATTTTAAAAATATGCACAAGGGCCCGTAGCTCAGCCTGGAAGATCGCTCCCTTGGCATGGGAGAGGCCCCGGGTTCAAATCCCGGCGGGTCCATACTACTACTTGATTAAAAATGATACAATTAACATTCAACTTGTCATTTTTGTGGGAATTAATAAAAGGTGGGAAAATGATCGAAGTTGAAATTATTGGTGAGGTAGATTCAAAAGGAAGGGTTACTATACCAAAGAAAATCAGAGAGAAATTAGATTTAGAACCAAAGGATAAAGTTAAAATAAAAATTATAGAAGTTATGCCAAGAAAATCTTTTTTAAAGTATAAGGGTTTGTTGAAAGGTTCTGGAGATGCTGTGAGGCTTTTACATGAAGAATCGCCTATCAGATTCTAAACCAAAATATCTTGATGCAAGTATCCCTCTTTGTGTTTTAACTCAAGAACCAAAAGAACATTTTGAGAGATGCCTTAAGATAATGGATAAAATAGAAAAAGGAAATGAGAAGGTTATAACAAGTGTTTTTACTATAGCGGAGATAGGCTTTATTCTTGAAAGAAGAGAAGGGATAAATAAAGGAAAGGTCGCTGAAGTTCTGGAAGCTCTAATTGATTGTCTAGGATTAAAGCTTGTCGATGTGGAAGCAGCACTATGTAGAGAAGCAATAAGATTAAGATTGAAATATGGCGTTGACTTTATAGATGCCTATAATGTACTAACAATGAAAAAAAGAGGAATAAAAGAGATATACTCTTTGGATAGACATTATGATATATTCAAAGAAATAAGGAGAATTTGAAAATGCCAGTAGCAAAGGAGTATGACAAAGCACAAAAGGAAAAGGACCCCAAGAAACTCAAGCTTCCAGAAATAGAGACCGTTGAATATCTCTATAAAGGAGAAGATATTTTCGTTGAGTATAAATTTCCAGAGTTAACTGCGCTCTGTCCTAAAACAGGCTTGCCAGACTTCTATGAGCTCAAGGTTTTGATGATACCAGATAAGTATCTACCTGAGCTTAAAAGTCTTAAGCTTTACCTTGTAGCATTTCGCAAGGTAGGAATTTTCCATGAACACCTTGCGGTGCGAATATTCAACGATTTTGTGAAAGCCGTTAAACCGAAGTTTCTCAGCTTAGAGCTAAAAGCAAATGTTCGCGGTGGTATATACACAACGGTAAGAAAGATTTACAAGGAAGTAAGCAAGAAAGCTCATACCCTTCAGTATTGAGAAACAAGGTTTCTCATTCTAACCAACTTCGTTGGTTGAAGTTGAGATGAATTGCTTTGTGTTGATACTTTACTTTTCCCATGCTCTTAGATAATTAAAATAACTCTACTTGACAACTTTTTTCAAATACCCTATTTTTAGTTTTCCCATGCTCTAGGACAACTCCCATATAACCACGAGTTTATCC
>CBFDVL010000119.1:0-4403 GCA_965613365.1 uncultured archaeon
TCATGCCTAGTCTCGTGGGCTCGGAGATGTGTATAAGAGACAGTTTTATATCTTTACTCAAATCCTCCCCTCTTTTTATTACTAAGGCGGTATAACCAAGCTTTGCTTCTTCTACGATTTCCTCCTCTGGCAAACCCTCTCTTATCTTGATTTCTATTTTGTCTTCTGGCACGCCCATTGAGATTATCTCTTGCTTTGCTTTATTTAACATAGGTTCTATGTTCTGCTTGTAATACCTCTCTTTTATTCTTTTAAATGCCTCGCTCTCCTCAACTTTCTCCAACTCTGCGGTAACATGCTCGGCATGCCTTGCTAAATAGCTAAGCTTAATCACGTGGAGTAAAACGATTTTTTCTACTTCAAACAGTGAAGCTAAGCATGCAACATAACTTACGACTTTCTCAGAAGCTTTACTTTTGTCTAAGGAAACCAGCACCTTTTTAAATATCTCTCTCATTTTTCTAAACCTCCTAATAGACCAAGATCAGCCAAACCATTCCTATGGCTGTGGTTACTATCATTGTAAGCATTCCTATCTTGAGAAAGTCCATAAAGGTTACTGGATATCCCGCTTTTTCAGCTAAACCTGCGGTGACTATATTTGCGGAAGCTCCCACAAGCGTGCCATTACCACCGAAGCATGCTCCTATGGATAATGCCCACCATAATACGTTGCTCTCTGCTCCGGGGATAACAGAAGTTAAATAACTAACTATTGGAAGCATTGTTGCGGTAAAGGGGATATTATCTACAAAAGCCGACATAAAGGCAGAGACCCACATTATTAGAGCTATAGCTTTTACAAGGTCTCCACCCGATAAAGTTTTAACTCCATCTGCAATCATCTTTATTAAACCTGTTTCTTCTGCACCACCAACTATTATAAATAATCCCATGAAGAAAACTAAGGTGGACCATTCAACTTCCTCAAGCATATGTACCACATTTTCTTTACTTATGAGCAAGAGCAAAGAAGCGCCTATTAGTGCTGCGATACTTGGCTCCATGTGAAGCCTGCCATGAACAATGAATAAAAGTATAACAAAGCCAAGAATTGCTAAGCTTTGATTCAATAGCTTTCTGTCTGTTATTTTATATTCTTCTTTCAATCTTTCTAAAACCTCATCAACGTTCTTGACCTTCGCCTTTTTGTATTCTCTACCATAGTAAAACTTCATCATAATCGCTTGCACAACCATGCTTATTAGCACGACTGGAGTAAGATTTATAACGAAATCATTAAAGGTAAGATTTGCATAACTCCCGATCATTATGTTTGGAGGGTCTCCTATTAGCGTAGCAGTTCCTCCTATATTGGAAGCTAGGACCTCTGGTATTAGCAAAGCTAATGGTGATATTCCAAGAACCAAGCATATCTCTATTGTTACTGGAGTCAGCAAAAGCATTGTTGTAACGTTGTCCAAGAAGGCTGAGGTTACGCCTGTGACAAACATAAGAATTACGGCCAACCGATAAACCCTGCCCTTTGCCATGGCATAGCTTTTATAGGCGAGCCATTGAAAAACTCCGGTCTTCTTCATTATCGCAACGATTATCATCATGCCCATCAGAAGAAAAATCACATTCATGTCTATTGCGTGCATCGCATCTTCGAATGAGATTATGAAGTATCTCTTATCATAGGTTCCGATGGTGTAGCTTATGAAGAGCATTAAGGCCGCACCAAGTAAAGCTGCTAAGGTTCTATGCAAAACCTCAAGAGCTATTAAAACATATATTCCCAACAAAATAAAAGCGGCTAAATAAAAGGCCGGCGTTATTATATTTTTTAACTCCAAATCGACCCTTGCGTAGTATTCATTATCCTTTTTAGCAAACTCCTCTATTATGATTTCTTTTTTCTCATAGCAGTGTTTCCACACCTCAAGTTTGACTTTTTCTGGCGGAGAAGGGAGAAAAAACTCTAAGGTATATCCTCCATCTGAAGAAGTAACAACTTCCCCTACAAGTTTTTCTTCCACGTATGCCTTAACCTCTACTTCTTTAATAGGTTCGTTATGAGTGTCCTTTATATGCCCCGCTATCAAAACTTTATTATCCCCTTCGGAATACTTTATTTCTTTTGTATCATCATGCGACGCATAGACTTTTACTAAAGGAATAGTTAAAAGAGTTATTATAAAGAATAAAAGAAAAACTCTATTTTTACATTGTCTCAAAGCGATCACCTTTTTATTCAACTAACAACACAGCTAATCCCTTAGCTCTGTCTACTACCATCTTTGCTACACTTCCCATTATAAATTCTTCTATTTTTGATTTTCCTTTTTTACCAAGCACTACTATAGAATACCCTCCTTCTCTTCCCTCTCGAATTATTTCTTCCCATGGTCTTCCCTCTACTACTTTTTTTTCTATTTTGTCCTTACTTATTCCATAATCTATAAGAATTTTTTCTGCCTCTTCAAGAATAAAATCCGCGTCTTCAAATTTTGTTTCTTCTAATTGTCTGAGTAATCTCTTCCTTTCCTTTTGAGATAACTCTCTGATACCACGGGGATATTCAACTTCTACAACAAAAAAAATTGTTATTTTAGTTACTTTATCCCCAAAAGCTTGTGCTAAGCATGCTGTATAATATGTAGCTCTTTTGGAATCTTCTGAACCATCTACAGCTAATAAGATTTTGGGAATTGGACATTCTTTTTTCATTTTTTAACCTCCATGGGATAGAGCTGCTTGAGCCTGTGGAAGTAAGCTTTCTGGAAATCCTACCACCTTAAATATAACTCCGAAACCCACTACCCATAGAACTACCATACAAATTACCCATAGAACAAATCCGTATTTTACGAAATCGAATGGATGAAGCATTCTTTTTCCAGAGTCCGGGTATACCGCAAGGCCATAAACTATGGCATTGTTTGGCGTTCCGACGATCAGGAAGTGTGCAAAGGAAGTTGCAAAGGCTGTAGCTAATCCTATTGCCCATGGCTCTGCCGGATTTCCTGAGAATATTCCCATTGGCAAAGTTATAGGTCCAAGCAGAGCTGTAACTGCAGCATCGCTCATGAAATTTGTGAGCAAGCCTGAGAGAAGGCTAACTCCTACCCACAATCCAAATCCAGACCCCATGCCTGCTTTTGCCATCATTCCGAGTGTAGTCTTTGCAATCCAGAGGGCTGCACCGGTTTCTTTCAACAAAGCTCCAAGAGTCATAGCTCCACAGTACATGAACCAAGCATCCCAAGATATACCCTTGAGCATTTTGTCCCAGTCAACGACCTTAAACAGGACAGGGATTAGTATAGCTAACAGAGCCGGCCCACCTAAACCGAGATGTTCTTCTCCAAGCATCCAACCAGCAAGTATGACAAGTAGAAGAATTCCCATTATCTTTTCGTCTCTGCTCATGGGACCCATTTTCTTTATTTCTTCTTTCAAAGTTTTTATTCCCGGGGTAAGGTCTTTGATTTTAATCCCTCTGAATACCGTAAATGAATAAGCGGCTACTATTATGCCCATAATCGGAACCAACGGAAAGCCATACATCATCCATTGTCCAAATCCCATTGGTACATTGTAATCTTCGAAGAAACCAAGCATTAGAGCATTCCTTCCTCCCGCTGCTGGAGAACCCACTCCACCAACGTTCATTGCAAAGCATAGAGTTAGTAAAAGCATTTTCGCTAAGATGGGGTCATGCTCAACTTTCTCTCCCCTACTCGCTGCTCTTACAGATTCATAATAGATAGCAGCCATCACTGGTGCTAGAAAAGCAGCTAATGCATGAGCCGAAATAAAAGAACCCAAGCATGACATTACCACGCATAACACTATTATAGGTTGCTTAAAACCTCTGGTCCAGCCTAAAATCCAAACAGCTATTCTTTTGTGTAATCCGCTTTCTGTTATCGCATAACCCAAAGCAAGAACTCCAAGCAAGAATAAGGGAGCATCTCCCATGAAGGTCTTTCCAATTTCCTTCTTTGGTAATATGTGGAACCAATAAGCCAAGAGAGGCATTAATATGCCCACAACTCCAATTGGTAACGCTTCCGTAGCAAAAAAGACAACCGCCAAAGGTAAAATTGCTATGACCACCTTAGCTTTCCAAGCAGCGCTAGCAGCATCGTGAGCCACGCCTTTAGCTATCATTTTCTCTGCAAAGCCATACTTGTCCACAACCTCTATTAACCCTTGCGGGGTGGGCATTAAAACTATTAGAGCAAATAATCCGAATCCCAAGGATAACCATAACCATTTCTTGGCAAGTAGCCCTTTTTCTTCCATCTCTATTTTATGCTCGACCATTCATATCTACCCCCTACTTTTTTTTCTGTCCCTATCAAAGAATTTCGAACTCTATGGTAATATTTTAGAAAATATCCAAAAGTAAAAAATCGGTTTCTTACCACATCGGGAGATAGTATTACCATAAG
>CBFDVL010000120.1:0-4092 GCA_965613365.1 uncultured archaeon
ATGATACGGCGACCACCGAGATCTACACCTAAGCCTTCGTCGGCAGCGTCAGATGTGTATAAGAGACAGGTTAAGGTGAGCATAGATTGGAATAAAAGATACAAAATAATGCGATTACACTCTGCGGCGCACATAGTATATTATTTCCTTAATAAAGAACTCGGCATAGAAAGACTAATAGGCTCAAATATCTCTCAAGAAAAAGCAAGACTTGATTTTGAATATCCCGAGTCTGTGAAAAAGTATTTAGAAAAGATTGAAGAAAAAGCAAATGAATTCATTTCTCAGGGTTACGAAATAAAAACCTATGCTGATAAGAGCGATAAAGAGAGGAGATGGTGGGAATGCGAGAACATAAAGTATCCTTGTGGCGGAACACATGTTAAAAATACAAAGGAGATAGGAAGGGTTAAATTAAAGAGAAAGAACATTGGCAAAGGTAAGGAGAGAGTTGAGATATTCGTAGAAGGTGAAATAAAAAAATGAAGTCCAAAAAATTCTCAAAGCCAAGAGGGACAAGAGATTTTTTTCCAGAGGAGATGGAAAAGCGAAGATACGTTGAGAAGATTATGAGAGAGACCTTCGAGAGATTTGGATTCAAAGAAATTCTCACGCCGACTTTTGAAACCCTTGAGCTTATAACCGCAAAGAGCGGAGAAGAGATAGTGAAAAGTTTATACGTCTTTGAGGATAAGTCGGGGAGAAAGCTTGCTTTGAGACCAGAACTTACTGCTCCGGTTATGCGTGCCTACGTAAATTCTCTTTCAAAGAAACCTAAGCCCATTAAGCTTTACTACATAACAAACTGCTTCAGATATGAGAGGCCTCAATCTGGTAGGTATAGAGAATTCTGGCAGGCTGGCATAGAAATAATAGGGGGAAAATCTCCTTACGCAGAGGCAGAGGTTATAGCTCTTGCAGATGCCACATTAAAAAATCTTGGCTTAGAGGATTACGAAATCCACGTTGGTAATATAGGTATTTTGAGAAAACTTCTTGAGGAAGAAGGAATCGCTGAGAAAGAACAGAGCCTAATATTGACAGCTATAGATAAAGGAGAAAAAGAAAAGCTTGAGCGTTACGAAAGATTACTACCAATTCTCGAGCTTATCGGTGAAGAAAAAAAGGTTATAGAAAAGGCTGAAGAATTATTGAGAAATTCCTCAGCTTATGAAGAGCTTCAAAAGCTAAAAGAGCTTTTAAAATTTTTAAGATATTACAACGTTGATTTTAAGGTAAATCTTGGCATCGCAAGGGGCTTGGATTATTACACCGGAATGGTGTTTGAGATATACTCCTACAAGCTCGGGGCAGAGAAGCAAATATGCGGAGGAGGAAGCTACTCCTTAACAGAAGTATTTGGAGGAGAGCCAACTTCAACCTGTGGCTTTGCCTTTGGCTTTGATAGGGTAGTTCTTGCCTTAGAAAAGGAGGGGAAAATAAGCTTGGGTAAAAGGAAAAGCTTTTTCGTTGTAGCCGTAAGTCAGGAGCTTATAAAGGAGGCTTTGGGTATAGCGATGAAGATAAGAGAAAAATATCCATGCGAAGTAGATTTGATGAGAAGAAAATTAAAGAAGGCGCTGAGCTACGCAGCCACAAGAGGCTTTTCCCATGTCATCATAGTAGGTGAGGAAGAACTTAAAAAAGGAAAGGTAATCCTAAGAGATATGGAAACAAGGGAGCAAAAGGAGATAACACTTGGTGAGATTTTATGAATTTGGAAGTAAACTTCAGATTCGAGATAGCTGGTGAAAAGCTTGCGATAGCGGTAGTTCAAGATTATAAAACAAAAGAAGTGCTAATGGTAGCTTTCATGAACAAGGAAGCCCTTGAAAAAACACTGAAAACAAAAAAAATGCACTACTACAGCACCTCAAGAAAAAAACTCTGGGTTAAGGGAGAAAGTTCTGGAAATTACCAAGTGGTTAAGGAAGTTTATGTCGATTGTGATTCAGATGCCTTGCTATTTAGAGTTGAGCAGAAGGGCGGAGCTTGCCATGAAGGTTACTACTCATGCTTCTTCAGAAAGTTAGAAAACAATAAGCTTAGCATAGTAGGTAAAAAAGTCTTTGAGCCAGAAGAGGTTTATAGGCATGGAGTGTGAACTACTCCGCCCTTACGGACGGAAGCGGGAACCTCTCATGCTTCCTGGGGGTGTCAGAATAAGGCTTGCAGAGGCAGGAAAGCTTCTTGGAGTAGAGCTTCTTGACCATCTTATTATAGGGGATAAAAGTTATATCAGTCTTCGCAAAATAGGGTGATAGGATGAAGGAATTTAAGGAGTTTGCAGAGGAGCTTCCAAAAGAAGTAGTTAAGAGAATTGTTAAGCTCTGGTTAGAAAGGAAAAACTTTGGAAAGCCTTCGAATTACGATGCTTATGGAAAGTCCTCAGGCTCCTGCGGAGAAAGCATAGAGATTTTTCTTAAAGTAAATGGAGATAAAATAGAGGATGCGAAGTTCTTTACCAATGGATGTGTTACAATAGTAGTGTGTGGAAGCGTTGTTACCGAGCTTGTGAAAAATAAAAGCTTGGAAGAAGCTATGAAAATAAGGAGCATCGACATAGTAGATGAGATAGGTGGCTTGCCGGAGGACGAGCTGCATTGTGCAATAATTGCGGAGAATGCTTTGAAGGAAGCCATAAAAAGCTATAGCAAATAACCATTGCAGTCGCAAAACCTCTCGACTATTTCCAAGGTTTGCTCGGCAGCGCTACGTAAATAACTATGCTCTATACCCTTTACTCCGCATAACACTATTATCGCTTCCTTCGTTTCCTCGGTTATTTTTGTTATATCAGAATCTCTATAAGGAAAGATGCAAACTATTTTTTCTTCGTCGGCTATAACGATTTCTGCGTTGCTTATATAACTTTTCCCACCAATTCCTCTAAATTCTTCGTTGTTCGAATACCTTATTCTCAGCTCGCCCTTTATTTTTCTCAAATCATAGGCACCCATTGAAATCAGCGTTAGAATCGACGCAAGGTTATAAGCGTCTACCAGATTGTTTATCAAAGGTAGCTTCTTACCTTGAAGCACCCTTCTTATCAAAGCTTCAGAGGAAGGTCTTATCTTCGTAGGGTCTATATCTATTCGCCAATAGAAATCACGATAGCTTCTTATTATGGGATTATCCTTTAACTTTTCTAAAGAAAAGTTTTCTTTTACTTCTTCAAGCTTTTTCTCCCTGAATTCAAGAAAATCTTGCGAAGATTTTCTTATCTTTAGATTCTCAAGTTTTATTTCAACCGTGCTAACCTCTTCTTTAACATCGCAGGGGAGCATATCGGCAAGGAAAAAATTAACTATTATAATATTATTAAAGGAGTTGGGATAAGCATGAAGAGCAAAGTGGGCATAATAGGTGCTGGCTTAGGCGGATTACTTGCAGGTGTAGCCCTGGCAAAGAAGGGCTATAAGGTAAAGATATTTGAGAGACTTCACCGTGCGGGAGGGAGATTTACAAACTTTGAGGTTAAAGGATTTCAGCTTACTACTGGAGCATTGCATATGATTCCTCATGGTAATAATGGTCCCTTAGCAAGGCTTTTGAGAGAGGTAAATGCAAACGTTAAAATCTTTGAAGCAAAGCCCGAGGGACTTTTTAGGGTGGGAGGTAAAGATTACACCTATGCCAAAGTGCTAAACCTTTTTCCTTTAGTCGAGAGAGTAAAGCTCTCCTTTATTTTAACATATTTTAAATACGGAAAAGGAAGCGACGAGATATTATATAACTGGCTGAGTAAAAAACTCAGCCATCCATTGGCTTTTAAAATAACAGATTCTTTTTGCGGGTGGGCTCTGAGCATAAACTCAAAACAAATCTCCACGAGAGAATTTATAGCCATAACAAAAAACATCCATAAGCTAAGAGGTCCGGGAATACCACAGGGGGGATGCAAAGGGGTAATAGATGCATTAGTGCAAAGATTAACTCAGCTTGGAGGAGAAATACTCTACAAATCTGAGGTTGAAGAAATCTTGGTAGAAGACAACGAAGCAAAAAAAATAGTAACAAACAAAGAAGAGCACTCGTTTGACATTATAATAAGCGATATTGGACCAAAGAGAACTTTAAAGCTTTGCGGAG
>CBFDVL010000121.1:0-4045 GCA_965613365.1 uncultured archaeon
TTTAATGATCCGGCGACCACCGAGATCTACACCTAAGCCTTCGTCGGCAGCGTCAGATGTGTATAAGAGACAGCTCTCAGCAATTCGCTTGGAAGCATTTTTTAAACCTTTTTTCTTTTACTAATCTTTTTCCAGACGGGCATGTGCCTTCTTTTTAAAGTTCCAACTTCTGTGGTTCTTTTTGAGACTATTTCATATAAAATAGCCTTTTTATTATCTTTTTTTCTTAAAATTCTCCCTAAACGCTGTCTATATTCTCTTGTACTTCCGCTTCCGCTGAGAATTACTCCTATGCTCGCCTCTGGTACATCTATGCCCTCGTCTAAAACCTTTGAGGTTACTATTGCATTGTAAATCCCTTTTTTAAAATTTTCAAGGTTTCTCTGCCTTTCATCTCTCTTGGTTTTATGCGTAATAAAAGGTATGAGAAATCTCCTTGAGATTCTATAAACCAAGCTATTATGCTCGGTGAATATTATTATTCTCTCTCCTCTATGATGCTCGAGGATTCTTTTTAAAGCCAAAAGCTTAGCTTCGGAGTTTAGAGCTATTGTTCTTGCCCTATGCCTTGCCAACAAAGCCTCTCTCGCTTTTTTATCCCTTCCACTTCTCATGATAAGCTCTTGTAGGTCTATTTTCTTCTCCCTGATATAGCTCAGATAAGCCTTATAGTTTCTTTCATACTCTATTTTCTCCTCTGGTGTTAGCTCTGTGTGTATAATTCTAAGCTCATATTCGGCGAGATGCTTGCCACTAAGCTCATTAATGCCTACCTCAAAAACCTTACCACCTATTAACCTTTGAAGTTCAAAATGTAAGCCATCTTCTCTTTCATATGTTGCGGTCAAGCCAAGTCTATAAGGTGAAGCAAAGAACTCTGCTATTGCCGAATAGCCGGGAGCTGGTAAATGATGAACCTCATCAAATATCGCAAGAAGAAATTTATTCCCAAGCTCTTCTGCTCTTAAATAAGCTGAATCATAGGTTGCCACTGTTATCGCCCTTAACTCATGCTTACCACCACCATATACTCCTATTTCTATCCCAAACTCCTCCTCAAGTTTGGATTTCCACTGATTGAGAAGCTCAAGCGTGGGCACGATTATAATTGAAGGAGCATTTACCATGGCGATTGCTTTAATTGCAACAAAGGTTTTCCCAGCGCCGGTAGGCAAAACTATGCTTCCGAGCTTTCCAGCTTTTATCCATGAATACAAAGCTTTCTCCTGATAATCTCTTAATCTTATATCGCATTTAAGCTCTGGGCATGATATTAAATTTAAAACCTCATCTTGGAATTTTATTCCAGAGTTTTTTAAATACTCAACGATATCTCTATAATAAAGAGCTAACGCTCTATAACAATTGCTTCTCGAATCCCATTTAGCATGAGGTACCTTAATATTTATCGTTATTGTACCCCTATCATATGCTAAATGAGCTATGCTCATTTAAATAATTCTCCAAAATTGTTGAGCACGAAATCTGGTTTTTCTCCGTATTTTTCTATCATTTTCTGCAGGTTTTCTTTTGTCGTTACGCCAGAAAGCACAAGCAAAGTAGTGGCATTAATTGCTTTACCAGCTTTTATATCAACATCTATCTGATCGCCTACCATGACCACTTCGCTAGCTTCTAATCCAAGAATATCCAAGGCTTCTTCCATAATGACTTTGGAGGGCTTTCCCACTATGACATCTGGCATTCTGTTAGCCATGTAATGCAAAGCTCCTATTATCATTCCGGTGCCGGGGATAGGACCGTCTTCCTTTGGAAAAACTCTATCGGGATTTGTTGCCACATATCTTATTCCTCTTAAGCAAGCTCTTAAAGCCCTGGTCATAAGCTCAAAGTTTATTCCTCTGTTTGAGCCTACCACCAAATACTCGGCATCATTATAATCAACAATTTCAAGTCCAGCGAGCTCGAGCTCCTCAACTAATCCTTGCTCTCCCGTCGTAAACACCTTTGCATTCCTTTTTTCTCTGGCTATGAATCTTGCGGTTGCATAGGTTGCAACTAAAAGCTCGTCTTCGGTAATCTCAAGGTTGTAGTCTTTGAACCTCTCCATCGCTATTCTCCTGCTCCTAGTGGAGTTATTCGAAACGAAAATAACCTTCTTTCCGAGCTCTCTAAGCCTATTAACTGCTTCAACTCCCTCTGGGATAGGTATTTTCCCCCTGCCTATCACCCCGTCTATATCTATTATAAAACCTTTTTTTTCAAGTAGAGGATGCATGATTAAATTAAGCTACTCCAAGTTTATATTTATATCTCTTTTCCACTCCATGCCTTTTTCAGCTTCCTTTAAATACTCTTCTATCTCAAGCTTTGTTCGCTCATCGCTCCAGCCCAAGAGCTTAGCCATGTGCTTGGCTATATTTTCTATGGCTTTGCTCTTTGGTTTTCTGAAATATATACCAAGCCTTCTAATCATTACATCGCTAAGCTTAACCGCGAACTCGCACTCAACCGCAAGATTAATCTCAGCCCATATGCATGGCAAAGAAGGCAGAATTCTCTCTTTTAGTTTCTCGTTCTTCTCTATCATCTCAGCCATTTTTTCAATATCTCGCTTGCTATAAATTTTGACGAGGTAATTTTTAATATCTTCCTCAACTTCAAATGGAATCTCTTCGCATTGTTCTTTAAGTTTTATCTCTTGGGTAACACAAGGCTTTTCGGTAATTCTATCCACAACGTCCTTGGCCATAACCCTATAAGTTGTGAGCTTTCCTCCAGCGATTGTTATTGCTCCGTTTTCTTCTGTAATTCTGTGCTCTCTTGAAACATCCCCCACGCTTGAACTCCTTGTGTCTATCAGAGGTCTCACTCCAGAATAGGTTGTTATTATATCTTTGTAGCCAATCTCGGCTGAGGGAAAATAACGATTAACTATTTCAAGAAGATAGCTAACCTCATCTCCAGTGGCTCTTACTTCATCAATGCTTTTATCATACTCTATATCTGTGGTGCCTATTATCACGAGATCATCCCAAGGTATTGCAAAGGTAAGCCTTCCATCACCTGCTTCCATGACTATCGCATTATTTATTTTCAGCTTTTCTCTTGAGATTATTATATGAGAGCCTTTGCTCGGTCTAAGAATCTTTTCCTTTAAGCCAGCCTTTGACCTAAGCTCATCTGCCCAAGGTCCTACCGCGATTATAATTTTTTTGGCAAAAATTTCATATTCCCTGCCTTTTATTTTATCTCCCAATCTTGCTCCAACTATGTTTTTACCTTCTTTGATAAAATCTACAACTTCGGTATAGTTTAGGCACCTAGCCCCATGCTCACAAGCTTTCTTTATAATGCTTAAAGTTAATCTGAAATCCAAGCCAAAGGCATCATAATAAATAGCTCCGCCCTTTAGTCCTTCTGGACTTAGCATTGGCTCTGCCCTTAGCACTTCACTTTTGCTTAAAATCTTATGTTTTTTAATTTTCTGTTTTCCAGCGAGCAGGTCATAGAGAGTCACGGAGATTCTTAAAGCCAAAGGAGCTTTAATAAGCTCCATCATAGTTGTTTTCTCGTGAGAAAACAGCCAAAGGAATAACTTTGTTATGTATCTTATACTACTATTATAAACCGGGATGAGAAAAGGCAAAGGTTCAACAACCCCGGGGGCTAACCTCAGAAGCAAGCCTCTCTCATGCAAAGCTTCAAAAACTAACTTGAAATCTCTGCTTTTGAGATATCTAAAGCCTCCATGAATTAGTTTTGAAGAATTGCTACTTGTTCCACTCGCAAAATCTTCTTTTTCAACGAGAATAACTTTTAAACCGCGGGAAGCTGCATCTAAGGCAATTCCCGCGCCTGTTATACCACCTCCAATTACAAGTAAATCTGCTTCTTCTCTCTCCAACCTAACCACTTCCCCATAAAATCTTCTGATTTTATTAATTGTGAACTACTCCGCCCGTAAGGGCGGAGCTTCTACCTTCAGAGGCATCGGCCTCATCATTATCATCGGTAGTTCGGGCTGGTTCACGGCAGCCCCCGCTCCCCTAAGGAGCACTTCAGTTTTAGTTAAGGTTGTGGT
>CBFDVL010000122.1:0-4032 GCA_965613365.1 uncultured archaeon
TCGTGAACAGCCCGACCCCAGCCGTAGTGGCGTGTTTATCTGGGGGAAGCCACCCGTTTTAACGGGTGGTAGTTCACACTCTTCCGCTCTCCCCACTATGCTCAGGCTTTTATTAAGCCCTATACATGCAAGCTCTTCCCCAACCCTTTAACAACGTTTTTGAAGATGACAACTTTTATTTCTCCGGTTTCATCTCCAACTCTCATAAATATATGCCCATTTTCATGAAATTTTAAAGATTTTATCTCTCCTGTAATTATAACTCGCTGGTCAAGCTTATTTTCTACTTCAGAGATTTTCACAACTACTGGCTGAAGATTAAAAAATAGAGGATGGGCAATCCGATTGTGGAGACAAAGAAGGAAGCTCTTAATAGTTCTCTCTCTTGCAAATTCCATCCACTCCGACTATTTTTGAGCCTCTAATACTAAATGTGCCTTTTTCTACTCTCAGCTTTACAACATCTCCTTTTTTTGCATTAATAGTATTGGCAAAATTTAAAATTTTCGGTTTTACGTTTGCTTTTATGTCATATCCCACCTTCACCTTTATAATTTCACCATCTTCAACCACTTTACCATAGGTGAAGTCTCTTGCGTATTTTTTTCTGAAATAATATGAGAAAAACAGAACATAAACTATAGAGAGAATAACATAATGGGCATAGGGAAATCTGAAGTTTATAACAGGTTTAACATTTTTTACAATTATAAATATTATGGGTATTAGCATGTAAGAGAGAAAAAAATCTTTATAAGCATTAAAATCCTCATCACAATAATTTTTTAAAGAAGATATCGAGTAAGTCAGATAAATTAATATTAATATTAAAAGTCCAAAAAACATTATTTTTACATGGATATAGTTGAAAATATATCCCACTGTAAGTATAAGAAAGATTAGAGAAGCCATTTGAAGCTTGAAAATTATGTAGTCCTTAAAATCTATGTTTTTTTTCTCAAAAAAAGAATATAATTTAAAGTCTATTTTCCTCAATCCTTTTATAAGCGCGATTAAAAAACCTAAGGTATAATATATAGTTTTGTATATTAGTCTTATGGTACTCTCTCCAACCTCATCAATTATTCCCATTGTCTCTCACTCCGCGTAGGAACATGTAGTTGTGAAGTTGTATCTATCTGTGCATACTTCCAAAGGATTTGGCGGATTCCAGCTGCCATAAAATGCTCTATAAATATATCTTATCGCCTGTCTTCTTATGCTTATGCCTACTGGGCTATTATAACAGCTGGGATATCTATCTTTAATATAAGTCGGTACAGATATGTAGAATCTTATTCTATAGGCTTTTCTTCCATTTTGGTCTATTCCTCTATCCTCCAAGGTCATATTTATAATTTTTATTGTACCACTCGGTAGCTTCACACAAGTTTCGCAAGCATAGCCCATGCCTCGTTCGCTTGCGGCATAGATTGCTCCGTCCATGGCTGATGCAAGAGCTTTATTGAATTCGTTTTCTCTTTGAATATGGGGATAAAGTGTTAGCACTATGAGCAGGAAAACACCAAGAATCATTATGAATTCAAGCGAAACCTGACCTTTCTCTTTTTTGTTCATCCTCTACACCCAAGGGCGATTATATTATTACCAACAGCTACTATTATATTTGTACCGTTGTTTGTTACGGTGACTTCGCTCGCATTATTTGAGGTTATTATTATGTTATTTGGTATTATATGAACCCTCGCTATTCTTGTAACACTTCCGATCTTGGATGTATTTTTTATTACGTAGATAGTAGTGTTGGAGTTACATATTTCAAAACTTACTCCAATGTTATTTAAATAACTCAGATTAAACCGTTCTTCTCTCAAAACTATGCTAAACCCCTTTCCATTTGAATAAACAGAATCGATTGCCTCTGCAAGAAACTCCCCAAACATCTTTGCTTCTCCCATCTCCCCAAGTTCAATAGCTGAGGAGTATCTTTCAGTAGCAAGATTTACTAAGGAAGTGAATACAATTATAGCAAGCCCAACGGTAAGTATGGCCTCTAAGCTTATCTGTCCCCTCATTTATTTACCCCAATCTTGTGAAATTTATGTTTTTCCATGTTATCACAAACCTATATCTCGCGCCACTGGTTTCGGTTATGCTCGATGAACTTCCTGAGGAATTATACATAGCCCAGTTATCTCCATATAAAGAAAGATTTATTATCTTTGGAGTATCTCCTAAAATTGATACCGTAGTGATTAGGTTGCTACCATCGGTTGAGATGCTGGTTGTGATATTTTTTTCTCTGCTAGCTGGAACATATACTTCAATAGTCCTTCTTCCACCTGGATATGCTATGCTATTGGCGGCTGTTACAATTTGCTCAGATGCATATCTTGCATCTGATACAACGCTTACCTCTATTGAGTGTTTTCTTGCTTTCATTGCCATTGGAAAGCTGACTGAAACGAGGATAATAATAAATATTCCAAACAACAATATAGCTTCTATCGTTATTTGACCTTTCCTGCTCATTTTAATACTCCCGTAGCATTTTCAAGTTCTTTACTCAAATTTTCAAGCTTTGCATTTTTATTTGCGGGTTTAAGCAAACCTATGACTTTCTGAATTTCTCTTATTAGAGGTTCGAGGGCCTGAGAAATTCCCTTTCTGTAACTCTTTTCAATTTTTGAGCTTTCTTTTATATATTGCTCTTCGGAAATCTCTCCCTTAATATTCTTCTCAAGAACCTTTGCCTCTTCCCTTATCATTCTATTAGTTTCCTCAACCATTAACTGAGTGACGCTAATATACAACACCACAAAGGTAATAGCTATTGTTGTTAAGGTAGCACTTTTCATTTAATATATTTTTAAAAATTAAGATATTAAAGCTTAATCATAGTAAGGATATCTCCAAAAAAAAGAGATATTACAAGTCCAGCTAAAATTGCCGGAGCAAATGGTGTACTCTTCTTTATTCTTATCCTATCCTCAAGCTTTCCTTCATCAACGAGCTTCCTTAGAATTTCGATCTCTTTTTTTTCAACTCCAGCAGCTTTTGTATTTGCAATAATTTTTTTATTTTTATCCTCCTTTAGAATATCGGGATTTTTCATGATTTCTTTAAATTTCTCTGACAGACTTCTATTATCTCTAACTACTTTATCTCCAATTAGATAAATTTCCTCTGCAAGCACGTCTCCTTCCCTAAGCAATGAAATTGGTATTTCCTCTTGCAATGCCTCTGTTCTTAGGATTTTCATCGAGTTCCAGAAAAGATGAAAGAGTAGGGAGAATAAAAACACGGTAATAATATACTGCACCACATCTATCTCATATCCAAGGAGCGTAAGAATACTTGCATAGGCTAATCCAAAGATTAAAACGCTTCTTGCAATCTTGCCCGCATCTCTAAGAGGCTCCAGAAATCTGCCAAAAATTCTCTTTTTAATAGAAAGATAAAAAGCATAGCCGAGTATGATTGGAAAAACCGCTAAGAACGTATTTATAAAAACTGTTAATACAAAAGGATAGCTTGGTAGAATTGGCGAGAAATATTTTTTCAAAAACTCTGGATACCTTGGAATTAGTGCTGCGATAAATAGAAACTCCTTTACATCTCCAGCACTCCAGCCTCCAAGAATCCAGAAAAAATAACCAACTATAAAAATCATTATCAAACCTTTAATACAAGGATATAAACTCCCCGTCAATATGCTACCTACAATCCCGATGATAATTAGAGGCATTGTGAGAGCATTGGGTATTATTCCTTTTTTTATATCAGTATAACTCGCAATTATTGCCCCTAAAATTGCTAACAATGTTAGAAGAACTTCTATCATCTCGTAACCCTTGTTATGCTCTTGTTTCTTTCCATCTCAACAAAATCTGAAGTTACATCTGCAAAGGAGCTAACGGTATTCTTTATAGCAAAAAAAGTTATAGCTGCTACTATCACACCTCCAGCAAGAAGAATAAATTCGATACTTACCTGAGATCTCTCACTAAGAAAATCTTTCATGTTTTTCTATATATCTCTACATCTTAAAAAGGTTTTGGCTATTCGATT
>CBFDVL010000123.1:0-3982 GCA_965613365.1 uncultured archaeon
GATATATGCAGATTTCTTTTAAAATGTGGTGTTAAAAATGTGTGTTTAAAGATGGGAGAAAAGGGCTCTTTTATTATGAATGAGAAAGAGAAATATTATTTTCCGCCATTGAAAGTTAATGTCGTTGATACAACAGGCGCAGGAGACGGTTATGTGGCAGGGTTTCTGGCTGGCTTTGTAAGAGGATATCCATTTCAGAAATGTGGTCTCATTGCAAATCTTACAGGCGCTAAAATCACCACTTCTATGGGTGCAACCTCTGGAATAAAGTCCTGGGAAGATTTGGTTAAATTTGCAGAAAAACATGGCTATAAAATTTAAAACATTTTTTCTTTTTTTATGAAACCTTACGTTATTCTAAATGCTGCAATGAGTTTAGATGGCAAGATCGCAAGCAAAACTGGAGATTCTGAGCTTTCCTGCGAAGAAGATTGGATAAGGGTTCATGAGCTTAGAAAAAGCGTGCATGCTGTAATGGTTGGAATAAACACTGTATTGAAGGACGACCCCAAGCTTACCGTTCGTAAAATACCCTGTGATAAAAAGGATAATCCGATTCGCGTGGTAGTAGATAGCAAGGCGAGAACTCCAGAGAATGCAAGAGTTCTTAGCCAAGATGCCCCCACGATTATAGCGGTAAGCGAAAAAGCTCCTAAGGAGAGAATAAAAGCACTGGAGAAAAAAGCAAAAGTAATAATCTGTGGTAAAAACAAAGTTGACCTGAAAAAGCTTCTCGAAGAGCTTTACAATCTTGGCATAAGAAAACTTCTATTGGAAGGGGGAGGAACGTTGAACTGGAGCATGTTAAAAAATAAGCTTGTGGATGAAATAAGGGTAGCGATATCCCCAGTAATAGTAGGCGGAGAGAATGCAATTACGTTGGTGGAAGGTGAGGGCTTTGAACTTGTTAAAGAAGGAATTAAGTTAAAACTTATTGGGTATTATACGTTGGGAAAGAACATCGTTCTGGAGTATAGGGTAATATGATAAAAATCGTTGGCACAGCGCATATTTCAAAGGAAAGTATAGAAAAGGTAGAGAAGATTATAAGAGAAGAGAAACCCGATATAGTTGCTGTCGAGCTTTGCGAAGCAAGATACAAAGCTTTAACCGAAGAAAGAGAAATTCCTGTATTAGAACTTATAAAACAGAAAAGAGTCATGGTTTTTCTTGCAAACGTGCTCCTTTCTTTCTTACAGAGAAAGATGGGAGAAGAGGTGGGAGTAGAGCCGGGTAAAGAGATGCTAAGAGCCATAGAAGTAGCAAAGGAACTTGACATAGAGGTAGCTCTAATAGATAGAGACATAAGAATAACCCTAAAAAGAGCTTTATCAAAAATGGGCTTCTTTGAGAAGCTCAAATTAATAAAAGAACTTATCTTAGCCTACAGAGTAGAGAAGGAGGAAATAGAGAAGGAGCTTGAAAAAGTCAATAAAGAGGAGGAGCTTTCAAATATCCTTGAGGATTTCAAAATTCTTGCTCCAAAAGTTTACGAGGTGCTTGTAAAAGAAAGAGATGCTTATATGGCGAGCAAATTACTCGAGTTGGATGTTTCGGAGAAACATCCTACTAAGATAGTTACAGTTGTAGGTGCTGGGCATAAAAAAGGAATTGAGTATTATCTTAACAATCCCGAGAAGCTCCCCGACATAAATGAGCTTCTTGAGATACCCGAGAAGAAAATAAGCTTTTCTAATCTGGTAAAGTATGCTTTACCCATGCTCATAATAGCAATGTTCGTATTAGCTTTTTACAAGGGAATTTCCTTGAGAAATCCCCTTGGCTTATGGGCTTTGAATCACATGATTCCTACCTTCATAGCTGTTATAATTGCTAGGGGAAGCTTGCCCTCTGCGATAGTCGGAATGCTTGCCTCGCCCTTAACTTCGCTCAACCCTTTAATCGCAGCTGGCTGGTTCGCCGGCTTGGTAGAGTTAAAGGTTAGAAAGGTAACAGTGAATGACATAACACAAATGTTCAAAGTCAGTGAGTTCGGAGAACTCGTTAGAAATAATGCTTTCAGGGTATTGCTTGTAACCGCATTTGCCAACATTGGAAGCATGCTTGGAACTTTTATTTCTTTTCCGACGATAATTCTGCCATTATTAAGAAAGATACTTGGTGGTTAAAATGAGAATGGTGAGCTTTATTAAATTTTATCTGGTAACCATAGGGCTTATATTCATAGGATTCTCATTTATTAACATTCCAGCTTCAAGCAAGATGTTTTTGATTTTAGGAATAACTTTCATCTCACCCTATCTCTTTAAGGGATACCTCGCGATCAGAGGAGTTAGAAAAGGAGATATGGTACTGGTTACATTTAAAGAAGAGAATAGATTCGGATTTTTTCTTCAGAAAGTGCTTGCTAAAGCTCTTCAAAATGGTAAAATAGGCGATGTCATCGAGATCGAGATAAACTCAAGAAAAGCTGGAGGAGAAATAATCAGCTATGGCGGTATTTTCATGCCACCAGAGGTTAATATTTTATACTACGAGGAGCCGATGGTAGCCCATGAGATTCACTGAACAAGAAATAAAAGACCTTGTCATCTCAGCAATAGTAATAGGATTTATCTTTGCATGGGTTGAAAGAGGTTATTTTGCAAGGGTAAATTTCTTCAATATTTTTGTAATAATGCTTATTGCTGTAGGCACCGCATTTATCTTTCATGAACTCTCGCATAAATATGTAGCTCAGAGATATGGATGCATAGCTTATTATAGAATGTGGGAAATGGGATTAATAATCGCCTTTTTTCTGGCTGTAACCATAGGCGTGATTTTCGCAGCGCCTGGAGCTGTGTATATCCATCCACTCTATTATTCTGTTAGCAGAAAGGAAAGTGCATACATAGCAATGGCAGGTCCCTTAGCTAATATTGCGCTTGCCTTTATTTTCCTACCTCTTAAAGCCTTGGGTGGAGCTCTTGGGCTTCTCGGTTATATAGGATTTATGATAAATACATGGTTAGCGTTGTTTAACCTTCTGCCTTTCCCGCCCTTAGATGGCTCGAAGATAATAGCATGGGATGTCAAAGCTTGGGCAGCCTTAGCTCTCTTTGCGTTTATACTTATGGTGATAGGATAGATGAAGGCTATGGTGCTTTTGATTGGATTGAAGATGGCTTTCTTCACGAGTAATATCCTTATTTTGCTTGTGTGCATGTTATTGCTCAGCCATGCGAGAAACCTTGAAAATAGAGGAAAGACTTGAAAGTATTGGAAAAATCTCGAGAGAAAACTTGGCTCTCATGATGCGATAGCAAGAGCATTTGTTACCTCGTCATTAGTTTTTTGTAGTGGTTCGATGGCTATAGTAGGAGCACTTCAAGATGGTTTAAGTAATGACGCTCTTTGCAAGAATATTAAGACTTTCCATGGAAAATAAAAGAGAGGAAGTAATAAAAATCGCTGAACATGGGATTGAAAAAGCTTCACCTCTCTCAAGTAGGCTTTTCTCACAAGCTGCTGAAGCGATTAAAAACAATGACGAAAAGAAATTCAAGGAAACAATGGTTAAGCTTTTCTTTTATCATGTTTAGACTCTCAAGTTTCATTATGAGGATATATAACTTATAATTCAACTTGCTTCACACTTTAATGTTAATTTTAAAACAAGTTCTCTTTCCATAGATTATTATTATGTTGAGATATAAAGTATAATACTTTACTCTCAACTATCTAATAATTATCCGAAATTCATAACTCTCTTAGCCAATTCACTTGTGGAATAAACTTTAACCTTCTTTTGCTTTTTAAAATCTTTATCATTACTCCAAATAGCACAGTTTAATGTTATGGCAAGGGCAATAAAAGGTGAATCCTTCTCATCTATGTCTTTCATTATTTCTATCGCTTCATTCAGCTTAGAAGAATATATTTCCTTGGGAACAAGCACAATATTTCTGCTGTCTCTTATACACATCTGACGCTGCCGACGAAGGCTTAGGTGTAGATCTCGGTGGTCGCCGTATCATTA
>CBFDVL010000124.1:0-3903 GCA_965613365.1 uncultured archaeon
TTTAATGATACGGCGACAACCGAGATCTACACCTAAGCCTTCGTCGGCAGCGTCAGATGTGTATAAGAGACAGCTCTAAGTTTCTCCTTTGTTGCGTATAAAGGAATTTGCCTATACAACTTTGATTTTTCTTCTTCCGTAAAAGTCGAAGCATACGCAAGATAAGCTTCGACATCGTCGTCTGTATTGAACTTTTTAAGCCTAAACGCTGTCTCTTTCTTTAAAAAGAGAGAAATAAGATGTATTCCAAAGTCTCTCGCGAATTTAGGGAATTTCCTATAATACTCTCTGAGAACCATGAGCTTATATTTGTCATAACCAGCAAAAAGCTCGTCTCCTCCATCTCCCAGCAAAGCTACCGTTAAATATCTCTTTGAAACCTTAGCCATTATATAGAGAGGCACAGCCGCGATATCAACACAAGGTTTATCAAGATGCCATGTTACTCTTGGTAAAAGCTCTATTTCCTTTGGGCTTACCTCTATCACCTTATGCTCTATATCTAAATGCTCCGCGGTTATTCTTGCATACTCTACCTCATCATTCTCATATCCAAAGGCTATAGTGTAAGCTCTAATCTCTTCGCTTAACTCCTTTGCAATTGCCGCAACATAACTTGAATCTAACCCGCCCGAAAGATATATACCGAGAGGAACATCGCTGATCAGCCTGAGTTTAACAGATTCTTTAATCTTCTCTTCAATTTTTTTTATATAGTATTCTTGTGGTTTTTCCTTTGCACTTAGGCTTAACTCCCAGTATTTTTTTTCCGTGATTTTTCCTGATTTTAAATCAAAGGTTAAGAAATGTGCTGGATGAAGTTTTTTAATCCCTTGGAAAAGAGTCCTTGGAGCTAAGGTAAACTGAAAGGTAAAAAATTCGTCCAGAGCTACTAAATCGAGCTTTGGCTTTACTTCCTGTAAAATTCCCTTCGGTTCTGAAGCAAAAATGAACTTTTCTCCATTAAAATAATAATATAGGGGTTTTACACCTACTCTATCTCTTGCAAGTATTAAAATTTTTTTCTCTGCATCATAGATGCATAAAGCAAAGATGCCTCTTAATTTTTCTAAAAAATTAATACCGTATTCTTCATAGCAGTGTATTATTGCTTCGGTATCGCTGTTGCTCTTGAACTCATGCTTTCCTTCAAGTTCTTTTCTTAGCTCCCTAAAGTTATATATCTCCCCGTTAAAAGTTATCCAAATGCTTTCGTTTTCATTGCTCATTGGCTGCTTGGCATTCTCGCTCAGGTCTATAATTTTTAACCTACAGTGCCCAAGAGAAACGTTTTCATCATTGTAATATCCCCTAACCTCCGGTCCTCTATGTTCCAATATTTTAGCCATTCTTTTCAAAAGTCCTCTGTCATCAAAATTAAACCCAAATATAGAGCACATTTTAAATCAGAGATATCCCAAACTTTTCAACCTTTCCTTTATCTTCTCTTCGTCTTCTTCGCTGAGTTCAAACTCGAATTCCTCCTCATCTTCATCGTCCTTTAAAACTTCTTCAAGAACAAAATTCACGTATTCTTCAACCGAAGAAAATTCGGTTCCTTTTATCCTTTCCTTTATTTTTTCGTAGATTTCATCTTTTATCTCAACTTTCATTTTTCCACCTCAAGAAGCCATTTCCATAAAGGTATAAACTTTATTTCATCTTGCTCTTCCTCATAATCCCATGTTATTACCAAGAGATTTTTACATTTAAGTTCTTCGGATGCCTTTATTAAACTTCTGATTTCTCTCTTTTTTAAATCATTCTTTGAGTTTGCATAACTAACCTGAATAAGTTTTGTTATAACTTTTCCTTCCCTTTAATGAAGACAATTTATATATTTTTTGTCTCTATCATAATTACATATATCCTAACTCTCTCAACCTTCTCATTATTCCTTCTTTGTCTTGCCTTCTTCCCGCTCTTTCGGGTATTTTTTCTAAATCTTGCTCCCATGCTGGCTTGTCAGCAAGCTTAGTGGTGCTTGATTTTGCTCCCAAGCTTCTGTATCCTTTTTCGTAAAGCTTGTTTATTGGTATGTTGTATTTTTTTATAACTTGCCAGACTTCCTTTTCTGTGAAGTGTAGAAGGGGATGAATTCTAACATGCTCGGGATCGTCTCTTGGGGAAAAGTAAATCTCGTCTCTTCTCGCTTCCTGCTCATCCCATCTTATGCCAGTGAACAAAGCCTCTATTTTGTTTTCTCTCAGAAACATTTTTAGTGCCACGGTTTTCATTAGATGATTTCCAACAAAGGATTCTGGCTCAAAGGGAAATTCTTCTTTATCGAAGCCTATTTTCTTAAGCTCTGCTCTGTTGATTTCGTTGAGTTTGCTCACCTTTACAATATCGCCGATTTTGTTCACTTGCTTCAGCACATCTTCGTTCTGAGCTACTCTTAGGTCAAGATTCCATTCCTTAGCTATCTTCTGAACAAACTCCCAAACTTCTTCGAAGACATCGCCTTCATTTATGAACATTGCCATAGGCATTGCAAGATTTTTTTCTCTGCAGACTTCCCTTACAAGCCATAGTAGTAAAGTACTATCCTTACCTCCCGTGAAGGCTATCGCCGTGTTTTTGTATTTTGTTAAGGCTTCTTCTATAACCTCCTTCGACTTCTGAATTTTTTCTTCCAAGCTTAGGTTCATGAGTTTTTCGTCCATCCAATCACCTCTTGAGAATTCCGCGAGACCTACTTAGAACCATCGGAATTCTCAGAAAGGTATTTTTTATGGAGCATCCAGAAGACGTCTTCTGGTTGAGAAATATCGTAGTTGATGTTTCTCGTTATTAGTATAGCATCGGGATGATGGTCTCCTTTAATCTCGCCCTTAGGTGTTTTCTTTGGCAAGGTTCTTATTGGGGCCTTATCATAGTCACAGAAACCATGGTCTGAGATTATCACAAGCTCCTGATCAAATTTTATAAGTTTGCCTATTGCTCTGTCGATTTTTTCGTAGTAGTCTATTAAAATCGGCTCGCCCCAATGCAAATGAGAAAGTCTATCCAAAGCTGTATAAACCACTATAAAAACCTCTGGTTTATCGTTTTGGAGTATCTCTAAGCTTTTCTCGGTAAGTTTTTCAATTTCTTCAAGAAGTTCATGCTCTTCTATTGGCAAGCCATTTGCTACAGGTTCAAATTCAACGTTAAAGTTGTATGGTGGAACAACAAAAGGTATGTTTAAAGCTTTTACACTTATTCCTTTTTCGTCAAGCAAATCCCAAATGAACTTAACATTTATGTCCTCTCTACCTACTATCTCGCCGTCTTTAACATAGTCATAATGCCCATGCTTCTCTGGCGGCAAACCGCAGAACATCGAACACCAGACTGAAGGAGACCAAGGCTTTTGCTTGAGCGTTATTGTTTTGTGCTCTCCTTCTTCTATGAGTTTTGCAAAGGTTTTTAGCCTTGGTAAGTTGGGTTTTACTATGCTCCAAGTAGCTGCATCTATGCCTATGATTAGCATTGTTTCACCTCTTCAGTCTATAGCCCAAAGCTTTAAGTTTTTCCTTAAGCTTTAACATAAAAAAATAAACTTAAGACCTGAAAAATTTGCTTATTGCTGGATAAACTCTTAATTTCTGATAGAGAATTCTAGCAAATTTTGCAATTATGCCTTCTTTATACACTCGATAATATTCAACATATTTGCCACCCCATCCCTTTTTAAATCTTGTTATCCTTGGTATTCCCGCACCCCCGAGATCATAATAGGAATAGTTTTCTCTTGCCCATATTATAAGTTCCCACTGAAGAAGGTTAGAAGGCTGATAGCTACGATATTTTGAGTATGAGGCACCATCCCAGTAAGTTACTGTGTTTTTGAAGGTTAGAAAAATTCCTCCAGCAACAGGCTTATCTTCTGTCTCTTATACACATCTGACGCTGCCGACG
>CBFDVL010000125.1:0-3806 GCA_965613365.1 uncultured archaeon
GCATACGAGGTCATGCCTAGTCTCGTGGGCTCGGAGATGTGTATAAGAGACAGCTAATTCACCCACCGCTTGAAAACGGTGGTACTCTTAGCGACATTTTATAGATTTGAAGAGTTGCTATGAATCATGGAAAAATGGCAACCGTTACAACTCCCGCTTCAACAATCTGTGACCTATTGCCAGTATAAGTACTGCATCTCCCTGCTACCCTTTTTTCGAGAACTTCCATTTAATCAATATTTTTTGTTATCCTTTTAATCTCTCTGTACATAAAGTCCGCAAGTTTTGTGTATTCCTTTCTTTGCATACCCTCTGGCAAGTAAAGCTTGCCTCCAAAACCATGCCCATGAAACTTCTTTATCCAGTTTGGATGAATTTTTACAAACCTTCCTTCCTCAAGTTTTGTTCCGGGGTATGCGGTAGCCAAGGAAAGAAGAATTCTATCTGGTTTGACTTCCTCAAGAAATCTTATTGTTTCAATAACCGTTTCTTTGGTTTCTCCAGGAAAACCAAAGGTTACGTAAGCTCTGGTTTTTATCCCATGTTTTCTCGCGAGCATAAAAGCTTTTTTCATATCTTCGACTTTAATTCTTCTATTGCATGCATCTAAAACCTTTTGAGAGCCTGAATCAACACCTATACAGACAAGAAAGCAACCAGCTTCTTTCATTGCTTTGAGTATTTCATCATCTATGAGATCTGCTCTTATTTCGCAGCTCCATTTGAATCCCATGTCCTTAATAAGTTCGCATATTCTAAGAACTCTTTCTTTTTTAAGCGTGAATATGCTATCCATGAACCTTATTTTTGTAAATCCAAGCTTTTTAACAAGCTTTAGCTCTTCAAATACGTTCTCAGGGGAGCGAAATCTTACTCTGTGCTTCCAAAACTCTGAGGCTGAGCAATATATGCATGAGTATGGACAACCTCTGCTCGTAGCTATTGACATTATCTCATATTTTTCTAAAGGAAAAAGCTCATAGGCAGGGAAAGGCAGGGAATCAAGGTCCTCTATCAACTCTCTATCTTCATTATGTATTATTTTGCCATCTTTTTTAAAGGATATCCCCTTTATTTCCTCGAGAGGTTTTTCATCCAGAATATCAAGAAGAGTAAGCTCCCCCTCACCACGAATAACAAGGTCAGCATACTCTAAACCTTCTTCTGGTCTAAACGTTACATGTACTCCCCCGAGAAAAACCTTTGCATCGCTTGCCTTCTTAACAAGCTTTATTATCTCTACCGCTCTTGGAAAAGAAGGAGTAGTAGCAGAAATGCCAACAAGTTCTGGAGAGATTTCCCTTATTATTCCTTCGTTTAACTCTTGGACATTTTCATCTATCACAAATACCTCTGCTTTTTTCTTAGCAATGGAAGCAAGCACGCCTAAGCCTATCGGAAATAAATCTTTACCTCTATAGGGAAACTTGGGATGAATCAACAAAAGTCTCATTATCTTAGTTTTTAAAATTTTAACCATCAAAAACCTTTTATTCTATCAAACTAATAAAAGACTACAAATGAAGAGGATAGAGCAATACTCCAGAAAAATAGAATATATTTTAACTTCTCTTGAAAAAATGGATTTTCCTGAGAATGAGAAAGATGTATATGCCTTATTTTATCTTCTACATACATCAATAGAAGCAGCAATGGATATAACAGCGATGCTTGTTAAGGATTTGGGGAGTATGCCGAGGGATGATTATGAGAATATTGAAACCTTATATGAAAAAGGCTTGATCGATAAAGAGTTTGCGGAGAACTTAAAGAAACTTAATGGTCTAAGAAATATTCTTGTTCATAGATATAACAAAGTGGATGAGAACCTTGTGGTTAGAGAGCTAAACAACATTAAAGAAATTCTTAATAAATTCATCGATGTGGTTGAGAATGTTATCCAAAGAATTTTTTGATGAGATAAAAAAAGAACTTCTGCCATTAAAAGAATACGGAAAAGCAGTAATTTTATATGGTAGTGTTCTAACTCCACACTTTATCTTAAGAAAAAGCGACGTAGATGTAGCGGTAGTTACTATGAAAAAGGAAAATAACCTTAAGTTAATGCCTGAACTCTTAGGAAGAGTTAATCCTAACAAATATGACGTAAGAATTTTTGAGCTTTTGCCTATGTATATTAAAGCAGAGATTATAGAGAATTTTAAAGTAGTATATGGTGATGAAAAGGAAGTTGGAGAGTATTTTTATTTTTGGAGAAAATTGTGCAAAGATTTTAAGAGAAGGAAAGAAATTGTTACTCCTGAGGATTTAAGAATAGGAAGAGAAAGATTAAAATTATTATAGCTTATAACTCTACGCTTTCCATCATGCTTGGAATATAACAATTTTTTAATCTCATGCTCAGTAACTTTGCTTGTCTCTCTTCACCATGAACCAAGAATATTCTTTTAGCTTTTGCTAATTTAGCCCACTCAACTAATTGACTTTGGTCAGCATGCGCAGAGAAGCCATTTATGGTATAAATTTTTGCTCTAACCTTAACCTTCTCTCCGAGTATCTCCACAGCCTTTGCTCTCTCTATTATCTTTCTTCCAAGCGTTCCCTCTGCTTGAAATCCTACAAACACTATACTACATTCTTCTCTTGCAAGATTGTGTTTTAGATGATGGAGTATTCTCCCTCCCGTGCACATTCCCGCTCCCGCAATTATAACAGCTCCGCTTTTAATGTGATTTATTTGTTTTGACTCTATAACGCTCCTCGTAAATTTAAGCGTAGGAAAATCAAAAGGGTCTTTTTTCATGAAGATTTTAAGGGTTTCGCTATCAAAACATTCTGGATGAGCAAGAAAAATTTCTGTAGCACTTGTAGCTAAGGGACTATCAACAAATACTCTGCACTCCGGCAACAAATCCTTTTCAAAGAACTCTCGTAGGAAATATAAGATATCTTGTGTTCTCTCAAGTGCAAAAGAAGGTATTATAACGTTTCCTCTTTCAATGGTATTTACTATAGCTTCCCTAAGCTCCTCTACAGATTCTTTTATGCTCTTGTGGTTTCTATCACCGTAGGTTGATTCAAGGATTAAAAAGTCTGCCTTATTAGGTTTTTCAGGGTCTCTAACTATCGGCTTGCCTTTATTGCCAAGATCTCCTGAAAATGTTATTCTCTTTCCTTCAGCCTCAATTTCTATAAAGGCTGAGCCAAGAATATGCCCTGCGTCATTAAATTTAGCCTTTATTTTACCTATGCTTATTTCCTCGCCATATTTTACTGATGTAGAAAATTTTTCGATGGTATTTTCAACGTCTTCGATTGTGTATAATGCTACCGCTCTCTCATTCTTCTTTACTTCCTCCTCTTGAATCTTTGCACTATCTCTGAGCATTATTTTAGCAAGATCAAAGGTTGCTCTCGTTGCAATTATCTCGCCTTTAAACCCTTCTTTAACAAGCTTTGGTACCTTACCAACGTGGTCGAGGTGAGCATGCGTAATTAGAAGGGCATCGATTTTCTCTGGTTTAAAGGGAAATGGAACAAGATTTAAATGCTCTACTAAGCCCTGATACATTCCACAATCTATTAGAATTCTTTTGTTCTCTGCCTCAAGCAGAAAACAAGAACCAGTAACTGTTTTTGCTGCTCCCAAGAAATTCAAATGCATGCTTTGAGTTGAGTTATTATTTTATATTTAATTTTTACCTACTTTAGCCTATGAAAAGGTATTGCGAAGAGTGTGAAAAATTGCAAAAGCTAGCTTATTTTGTTAGTGAACTACTCCGCCCTTACGGACGGAGCTTCTACCTTCAGAGGCATTGGCCTCATCATCGGTAGTTCGGGCTGGT
>CBFDVL010000126.1:0-3742 GCA_965613365.1 uncultured archaeon
AAAAGATTACCTCTCATAAATAATTTTTTTAATTATATATTCGCTCCAATTTATTTTTCCTGGTGTATACTTATTCTTCTTTCCATTCAAAATCCTTTTTATCTCCTTTACAACTTCCTCGGGACTTTTTCCGGTTGTATCTACTTCATAAACCTCATTATGATTTTCCAAAGCTTCTACCAAACAAACATCCAAAGCTTCTGCTTCTATGTTTTCTTTAATTTTATTTTTTCCAAAACCTTTTTTTATTAATCTTTTCTCAAGCTCCTCTGGATTGGTTCGAAGAACGATTACAATAGCTGAGTTAAAATTTAAAAGATGAGAAAAATGACCTTCTATTATAACATTTTTTCTTCCTTTAACCTTTTCGTTAAGTTTTTCGACATCTATTATTAGGGTTCCATTTTCTTCATCTATAATTAAATCTGGATTTTCCTTTACTAAAGCATTTATTTCGATCAGTTCAAGATTTAGTTCTTTGGATAGAATTCTCGCTATCGTGGTTTTTCCTGTGCCAGGAGTTCCTGAAATAATAAGTATCATTTTATTTTTACCAGCTTTCCATTTTCAACCTTTGCTATGTTCATAAAAAGCTCTTCCAAGCCAGCGATTTCTCCTTTAGCATGAGCCTCCTCGTTTACCATCGCTATAAAGGTAATATTTTTCTCTGCGAGCACATCTATCATTTTAACCAGAAAATGGTAAACCGACTTTTCATCTAAATTTTTTATAAGCTTTGAGAGAGGAGTAAAGATTATAACGCTATCTTCGGGAATTTCATCTATGATAGCTCCGAAGTATTCTAAGGAGGTCATAGGTATCTCTATCATTCCTTCCCTTATTTTTCTGAACTCTGTTCTTGCTCTTGGCATGTTTACAAGTTTACATATTCCCTCTCCCACCTCATCCTCCAAATTTTTGTAAAAAACATTGGTTCTCGGCTGACTTGAAACTAAAATAACATTTTTTCCTCTTGCAATGTAGTCATTAACAAGCGAAATAATAAGGTCCTCAAAGTTCTCCTTGGGATTATACTCAATGAGCGAGAATTCACCAAGGACGTCTGTTATGCCTTCTTTTTCTTTTTTCTCTGGTTTTTTGAATTTTATTTTTGTTAATTCTTCCTTAAGTCTCTCATATTCTTCTTCAAGAGATTTATGCTCTTCTTTTAATTTTTTGTGTGCCTTTTCAAGATCTTTCTCAAGTTTTCTCAATTTTAATATGGATTTTATCTTTGTTAAGAGGATTTTCTCATTGAAGGGTTTTGTGAAATAGTCGTTTGCTCCGATATTTATCCCTTTAACTATGTCCTCCTCGTTTCCTTTAACGCTAACTATAATCACTGGTATTCTGCTTGTTTCGGGGTCTGCCCTTATTCTTTGCAAGACTTCGTAACCATCCATACCAGGCATCATCAAATCCAGTATTACTAAATCCGGTTTTTCTTTTTTTATCTTTTCAAGCCCCTCTTCACCATTATTTGCGGAGATTACCTCATATCCAGCTTTTTCCAAAATTTTTCTCATTAAAAAAACGACATCTTCCTCATCATCGATTACTATAACTTTCACCAAAGGTTATCACCTTTCCTATTCTTGCTAAGATATCTGTTCTTGTAATTATTCCCTTAACCTTGCCTTTGTCGTCAACGACGATTAGTCTACTTATGTTTTCCTTGTTCATCCTATCTATAGCTAGGAAAAGATAAGCCTCCTCATCTATGGTTACAACGTTTTTGTTCATCATCTCTTCCACTACAGCATTTTCTTTACCTTGGGCTACCGCTTTTGTAATATCATAGGTAGAAACTATACCGATGGGGATACCATCTCTGACAACGGGGGCTCCTCTTATTTTCTCCCTAACCAGTATCTTGGCTGCTTCTCTGACAGAGATTCCCGGAGGCAGGCTTTTTATTTTTACGGTTGCAAGGTCTTTTATTTTTTCCCTTGGAACACTTATTATTTCCAAGGTTTCTATAACAATGACATTATCTATATCGTCTCTTGCTATGACCTTGCCTTTAATTACGAGCTTGTTTATGGGCGTGGGTCCCACCTCGATTATGCTTCCTATATTTACCTTTCTTATATTCCCTATCACGTGCAAAGAAGCTTGGCATTTCTCTGGGTCTGGGATGTCTGTAAAACTTATGCTCGCTACGGAAATCTCCTTAAAGGGCTTGTCATTGATTTTTATTGGCACCTCTACTTCCTTTTTGATCTTTTCAAAGTCCAAAGCCTTGTATCCTTCTGCGGTTGGCTTATAGCCACCTTTTGGTCCCGGCACTCCCTCTACCAAACCCATGCTCCTAAGAAACTGCATCTGATTTCTTACGGTTCCGGGATTTCTATTTATGACCTCGGCTATCTCTTCTCCTTTAATCGCCCCTCCTTCTGATTTTCTATACAAATCTATTAGCGTGAGGAGAATCTCTTTTTGTACGGGGGTTAGTTTCATGAATAATTTTTATAAATTTTTTAATATATAAATGTTAGAATGGATAATGGATTATGATTATGAATATGAATATAAAAAAGATACATGGCATGCTTGCAACGAAAAATCTTTCGCCGGGATTTAAGGTTTATGATGAGAAGGAGATAAATGGCTATAGAATATGGAATCCCCATCGAAGCAAGCTTGCCGCTGCAATATTGAAGGGGATAAAAGAGTTTCCTTTGAAAAGAGATTCTAAGGTCCTCTATCTTGGTGCAGCCTCTGGTACTACCGCAAGCCATGTCTCTGATATAGTTGATAAAGGCATAGTTTACTGTGTTGAATTCTCGCCGAGGGTTTTTTCAAAGCTAATAGAGGTTTGCAAGCATAGAGAAAACATGATTCCAATACTTGGAGATGCAAGGAAACCAAAGGAATATGCTTCGCTAGTTGGAAAGGTTGATGTTATATATCAAGATGTTGCTCAGCCAGAACAAGTTGATATTGCTTTAAAAAATGCAAAGTATTTTTTAAAAGATAAGGGTTGCCTCTTTCTTGTCCTGAAGGCAAGGAGTATAGACGTTACAAAAAAGCCTGAGGAAATACTGAAAAAAGAATTAAAAAAACTTCGTAAGAAGTTTAAAATAATCGATATCCTCTCGCTCGAGCCCTATGACAAAGACCACTTCATGGTTCTCGCAAGGCTACTCTAAGGTTTCTATGGTAATTCTTATTCTCTTACCAGATAAACCATCGAATAGATTATAAATCAGCTTTACTTTGCCTTTCTCATCCTCAAGGGCTAGCTCGTTGTCCACCCTTACCAGCTTTCCAGATGCGACTCTTTTCATGTAGGTTACTTTGGTTTTACAGATTTTTAAATTTTATTTTTCCTGAGTTCGATAAAGGCTATCTCCGGAGGACAGTTCATCCTCACTGGAAATATGCTTGTTCCTATACCTCTTGAAACAAAAAGGATAGTTTTACCAACTTTAAATATCCCGCTCGCGTACCTTCGGTATTTCTTGGTTACTGGAACAAATGGAGCTCCGATGAATGGTACAACTACTTGTCCCCCATGCGTATGTCCCGCAAGAACGAGCTCTACTCTATTCTCTGCCCTTTCTATAATTTCTGGCGAATGAGCTAACAATATCTTGAATCCAGTTTTTCTTACTGCATTGTTAATATTATCTCTCGAAGTATGAGGGTCGTCCACACCGCAAGTGAACTACTCCGCCCTTACGGACGGAGCTTCTACCTTCAGAGGCATTGGCCTCATCATCGGTAGTTCGGGCTGGTT
>CBFDVL010000127.1:0-3565 GCA_965613365.1 uncultured archaeon
GATGTAATGGGTGATCCCCCCTCCAGAATATTTTCTTATGGGAGGAAGATAAAGAGGAAAGAAGATAAATATATAGATGTTATAAGGGAAGATTATAAAAAAATAGAAGACTTTATGGGTGAACTGGATCAGAAAAAGGAGGAAGAAAGCAAAAAGGCTTTGATAAGCGAGCGGGAAATAATTGAAAAGTTCAGGGCTTTTCAGGAAAAGGGGATACTCACAAAAAGACTCATGGAGTCGATCTACTGCGAACTTCTCACGAGCGGTGATGAAGCAATACGCATGCTGAATGAAAAAAGAAGAAAAAAGAGGTTTAACATAACCGACGAGAAGATCATAGATGAGTTCTGCGACTTCATGGTAAAGCTCCTTGACTCTGTGGATGAGAAGGTTATAATCAGGTGTTTGAAAAAATTTGACATTCATCCCGAATGCTGAAAATTTTCAAATAAAAAGCGCGGGGGAGCTGGCCCGATCCCCGCGGACAGGTTCTGTACCGACAGGGCCCTGGTGAGACAACAAACCAGAAAACAGAAAACAAAAAAACCACTTAACAGAGAAATCAGAGATATTCTCAACGATTGCCCGAAGAAGATAAGTCTGAAGCGGGGTTTTAATACAACCAATGATAAGAGGTAACAAATAGATATTGTCGACTTAGCAGTAGGAATTTTTATAGTTTTAATACAACCAATGATAAGAGGTAACCATTATCTTATCTTGCAACTTAATTATCCCTTCAATTATTGTTTTAATACAACCAATGATAAGAGGTAACTTTTTTGCACTTTCATACAGACATCTCGCCGAATTTAAGTTTTAATACAACCAATGATAAGAGGTAACCTCCTTTTCCAGCTTATAGACTGTTCCACGGATAGAAGGTTTTAATACAACCAATGATAGGAGGTAACCCTATGCTCCCAAGAAACTTGTCATCCCTGTTGTAAAGTTTTAATACAACCAATGATAAGAGGTAACACCTCCAGCAAGTAAGGATACCTAACGAGCTCAGGGAGTTTTAATACAACCAATGATAGGAGGTAACCCATGAGAAAATTCTATAGACGTCACTAAAGCGAATTGTTTTAATATAACCGATGATAGGAGGTGATCTCTTCAGAAGTCGCATCGTTTTCTCCATACCAACGTTCTAATACAACTGCCAGTGATAAGAGGCAACTCACTAAGAATCCTAAGGACTCTGCCTTTAGGCTTCCCCTTAGCATACCGATGATATAAGGTAACTGTATGTTTTCCAAAATTTTTTTCCAACCAGTTCATAGTTTTTAACACGACCGATGATAGGAGGTAACATTTAAGTACCTTTTTCAACAATAACCATTTACTGTCTTGTTTTAATGCTACCAATGATAGGAGGTAATCTGACCGCGAGGAGAATGATCGTAAAGGTCCCAGACCAAGTTTTAATACGACCAATGATAGGAGGTAACCAACATATTCCATTTTGCATCCTTTGAATCGATTATTAAGTTTTAATACGACCAATGATAGGAGGTAACTTTAAAAGCTCATTGTCTCCTTTGGCTTTGGTAACCATGTTTTAATGCTACCAATGATAGGAGGTAACTCTATACCGCTCTGCGTCCTCTCGCCCAGATGCCTTGGTTTTGATGCTACTAATGATAAGAGGTAACTCTCCGTCCACTTGCCGTATATGCTTTTACCTTCTAACATTTTGATGCTCTGTAGTACTCCTGAATCATCTCGAAGAACTCCTCTGGAGCTACCTCCTCCTTTTCTTTCAATTCCAGCATGGCTTTAATGTACTTTTCCCTGTTCTTCCAGCCCTTTTTTTCGTGGATTTTCCCTTGGTAGTTGAGAAGCTCCTTTTTTATCAGAGCATAGAGGATTCTGTGGTTGTAGAAAGAGAACACAACTAAGGGGACTTCACCTTCCTCGGCTTCTTCCTCGATTTTTTTCCATAGTTTCCTTTTGCGGTATGATTTTGTCCTTGGAGAGGGTGTCCTTTGCATCTATTCTGAGCCTTATCCTCCCCTTCTCCGCAACTACGTCGCTTTTTAATGCACTGCTTACTATGCCCAAAGCTCCGCTGAGAGGGACACGCTCCGCCTTGAAGCCCGCTTTTCCAAGAAGTACTTTATTTTGTACTCGAATTTTTTTCCAGGATTTCATGAAGACTATCTCGCTCCTCTCATCCTGGTCTGAATTCTTCTGAGCTTTTCAAATTCCTCCCACGGAGCATACACCTTTATCTCGTAGTACTCCGCCCCAAATTTTTCAAAGACCTTTCTTATTTCCCTGGCGATTTCCTCGGGAAACATAACAACCTTTCTCTCCAGCTTAACGCCTTTTTCTATGAATCCCTTGGTTTCGCTGGTGTAGATCTTCTCCCCCACCCTCTTTGTTGTTTTATGTCCGTAGAGGGTAATGTATAGCCTCTGCCTATTCTTTGCATCAAGACCTCTGAAGTAATAGATGAATATCGAAAATGGATGGAGCTCAGCGTCCTCAACCTTAAGCTCAGCTGACTTACCAAAGAGGAGAACCCCTTCTCTGATTATATTCTCGATGAAGTGTTTCTCTGCTTTTCTAAGGTCCTCTTGGCTCATAATCACAAGTTCTATGTTTGGTCCCTTTTCTCTTCCCTTCCTCTCGATCTTGGCTTCTATTTCCCTCAGCTTTTTGGCAGCAAATGAGAACTCTCCACCCTCGACTATGGCTAGGAGATCTATGTCTGAAGCTGGAGAAGCCTCTCCTCTGGCAACTGAACCGAAGAGTATCAACGAATGCAACCCTTCAACTTTTGCAGCTTCTTCAACGAACTCTTCTATGAAGTGTTTAAACTTTGAAGGAATGGCTCCTATAGCTCCTATCATTTTCCTCCACCTATTACAGATATTTCAGGCAGATTTTCTCAACTTCTTCTATAATTTTCTTTATTTTATCCAAAGTTTCCCGTTCCCCCTCCCTCCATAGACTCTGCTTGAGCGTATGAATTCGAGCTCTTGATAAAGCTCAGCAAGTCTTTCCCTCTCCTCTTTCGTGAAAATTATAAGCTCCTTCGTTCTTAGGAACTTGCAGTTTGCTGATGTTTGTTTATATGCATACCTTCTGTGGAAACTACTGCCTCAATCAAATGGAAACAAAGTAGCATAGCATCTTGGGCTATTGGCTTGATTCTGCTCTCACCTTTCTTAATATTGTCCAAGTAGCTTCCTTTAAATTGCTTGTAGGATTCTAGATGTCCTTCTTTCTTCATATTATATAAATTACGAAATCCACTATATAACTCTTTCGTATGATATATAATATCATAACTATCCTACGCTCACGCAATTGGTTTTATACTTCATGAGGGGGACTTGTTCCTCAAATGTGGCTATGAGAGCTTGAAGGTAGAAGCTCCCTGCGTGAGCGGGAAATAGTTCACTATATACATGCACCCGCTCCAGAAGTACTTAGACCAGAAGAAAATTGAAAGACCCGATTTCCTCAGAGAGGATGTAAAGCTTTCTGGATATGAGCAAGGGCTGCTCAGAGAGCTTAGGCAGTGGATATGGAGCAGAGCAGAGAGGGCTTG
>CBFDVL010000128.1:0-3540 GCA_965613365.1 uncultured archaeon
CGATTTTGAGACCACTCTCAGCACCCAGCCCCAGATTTCCAGAGCTGGCGGGGATGTCAGCCCCCGCGTCTGGCTCGGTGAGGAGGTTGGATGGCATCGCTATTCCTCCGAGAGCAAGCTCCCGTCTTCAGACGGGAGAAGCTGACAAAAGACTTTTTAAGTCAAAAATTCTAAAAATATTTTCATGGGTTTTAGAGACTTATTGAGCTATGAAGAAACATTGTTCAGAGATGAGAGAGTATTTGACCCAGACTACATACCCAAGGACTTCAACTTCAGAGATACCCAACTAAGAGAAATAGCCTTTTGTTTAAAGCCTGCACTTAGAGGAGGAAAGCCAATAAATGCAAAGATTTATGGTCCACCAGCCACTGGAAAAACCACCGCAGTTAAGCTCATGTTTAAGGAAGTTGAGGAAACTACTCAAAAAATATGTTGTGTGCATGTGAACTGTCAAATCTCTTCCTCAAAATTTGCTATCTTCTCCCAAATTCATAAGAAACTTCTTGGTCATGCTCCTCCAGAAACTGGCGTGCCTTTCTCAAAAGTCTATGAAGCGATTTTCAAAAAATTGCTTAAAGAAAACAAAGCTCTGGTGGTTGCGCTTGATGACATGAACTATCTTTTTTACGACAGGTATGGAAATGAAATAATATACGATATTTTAAGGGCGCATGAGGTTTTTCCCGGAGTTAAAACAGCAATATTTGGAATTCTTTCAGATGTTGAGCTTAATTACAAACTCGACCTTAGAGTCGCTTCGGTTTATAAACCCAATGAAATTTTTTTCCCGCCCTATAAATATACAGAAATCGAGGAAATTTTAAAAGACAGAGCAAAGCTTGGACTATACCCAAGAGTAATTTCCGATGAGCTTATAGAGAAAATTGCGGAGTTTGCCTATGAGCATGGAGACCTCAGGTTGGGGATAGAGCTTCTTAAGGTTAGCGCGTTAATTGCAGAGGGCGAGGGCTCGAGAAAAGTTCTTGAAAAGCATGTTGATAAAGCGTTCGAGAAAGTTAAAGCTTTTAAAGTTGAGAGAATTCTCGAAACGTTGAGCAACGAAGAAAGGATATTAATCGAGCTAATACCAAAAAACAGGGGAATAACCACGGGCGAACTCTATGAGCTTTTTAAGCAAAAAACCTCTCTAAGCTATACCAAATTCTACCGCATCCTTGAAAAACTGGAATCTCTGAGAATAATAGATACTAAGTTTACGGGAGAAGGTAAAAAGGGGAGGAGTAGGATAGTATTTCTGAGAATATGATAGTTGTTCTTCGCTTGGGTCATAGACCAGAGAGAGACAAAAGAATAACCACGCACGTAGCGTTAGTAGCAAGAGCCTTCGGAGCAAGCGGAATAATATTGGCAAGTAGGGATGAAAGAATAAAGAAGAAGATAGAAGATGTTGTTAATAGATGGGGTGGAGATTTCTTCATAGATTTTGCCGACTGGAAAGAGTATATAAGGAAATGGAAAGGCATAAAGGTTCATCTTACAATGTATGGCTTACCCATAGATGAGGTAATGCCCGAGATAAAAAAACATAAGGATATTTTAATTATAGTCGGGGCAGAGAAAGTGCCGGGAGAAATTTTTAAGCTCGCAGATTATAACGTCGCTATTGGAAACCAACCGCATTCAGAGGTAGCGGCACTTGCGGTTTTTCTTGACAGATATTATGAAGGTAAGGAGCTAAAAAAAGACTTCAAGGGAAAGCTTAGGATAATTCCCTCAAAAAATTCCAAGATTGTAGTTGGGATTTAGCTCAAGCCAAATCCCTTGCCTATCACATATACCTCCGAGCTTTTTTTTCTTGAAGCCTTTGGCTTTGTCACCTTAACGTATTTAAAGCTTCTACGAATTTTTTTTATAAAATTATCAATCTCGCTACCTTGGAATACCTTTACCACTAAATTTCCGCCGGGTTTTAAAACTTCTTTTGCAATTTTTAAAACATTTTCGCAGAGTTCTATGCTCCTAAAATGGTCAATGTCCCATACTCCCGAGATCTTCGGCGATGCATCTGATATAATAACGTCGTAGCTTTGAGAAATGTCTTTTATTCTTTCTAAGGTTTTTGCTTCCGTGAAATCTCCTTGCAAAATTATTATGTTCTCGTTCTCAAAGCTTTTGATCTCCTGCAGGTCGACCGCTACTACCAAACCATTAGAACCAACAACCTCTCTTGCAACTTGTGTCCATCCTCCCGGGGCAGCGCCCAAGTCAAGAACTTTATCGCCATTTTTAATCAATTTATATTTCGCATTGATCTGCTTTAACTTGTAAGACGCTCTTGACCTGTACTTCTCCTTCTTAGCTTTTTTGTAATAGTAATCCTTCCCGTCTTTTTTCATACTAACTTCTATTAGAAAGTTAAATCATAATAACTTATCCGCAAACAAAATGCTCGCTTCATACACTATTGCAAGAGTTAGAAGAATTAAAAGAGGTGTTACAGGGGTAGGGTCGGGAGCTACTGTTAAAGCTAAAAAAATAAGCACGCCATAAATTAATTTTCTTTTTTTCTTTAAATCTTCTTTTTTAATTAAGTCTCCTTTCACCAGAAAGGAGACAACAAGAGGTATTTGAAAGATTAACCCTATGGAGATCAGCATAAAGGTTAAAAACCTTATAAATCTGCCTAAAACAAGCATTGGCTCTGCTTTCCCCTGAGCATAGCTTATAAGAAATTCCATTGAGAGGGGAATAAGAAGCTTGTAGGAGAATATCATGCCTATGAAAAAGAGAAGCAAAGACGTTGGCACTACCCTGAGGAAAAATCTTCTTTCACTTGGAAATAATCCCGGCTTTATGAACATGAAGGTTTCGTATACGACCAAAGGAAGATTCACAACAAAAGCCAAGGTTATTGACAGCAAAATCAGCATATACAAATACTCCATCGGATTAAGCACTATAATTTTAGTTCCGCTTGGAACTACTCCTTCCTGAATTAAAAGGAGAATTTTCTTAGAAAAGGGAAAAATTATAGCCGAAGAAAGAAAAATTGATATGATTATGATTAGAAGTCTCCTTCTAAGCTCAACTAAATGTTCCTCTAAGGCAAGTTCCTTATCTTCTGGAGGTTCAAAATTAGACATATTTTATTCTTTTTTCTCTTCTGCCCTGACTTCTTCCTTCTTTTTCTTCTCCTCTTCCTCCTCGCCCTCTTCTATTCCTCTCTTGAATTCTCTCTTCGCCTGCCCAAGAGACCTGGCAAGCTCAGGTAGTTTATTTGCTCCGAATAGCAGAAGAATTATAAGGAATATTACAAGCAGTTCCTGACCACCTAACATCGGCATTTACATCACCTACCCTTTTCTTTTAACTACAACGTTATTTGAATTTAAAGTTTTCCCCTTTCTTTCTTACTATCACGCTATTCATATCCAAACTTCCCCACACTATCTCATAACCTAAATAGCTTAACATTTGATTTATATTTGTTATTCCCTCTTTTTTTATCTGTCTCTTATACACATCTCCGAGCCCACGAGACTAGGCATGATCTCGTATGCCGTCTTCTGCTTGAAA
>CBFDVL010000129.1:0-3539 GCA_965613365.1 uncultured archaeon
CTTGAAGAACTGTTTAAGAGCCTAATCGAAAAGAGAGGATGAAAAACTGTTAGTATAGAGATTAGACCAGATCACGTACATTTATTCGTAGGCAAGATAGACCCTAAGTACAGCCCATCGGATGTTGTTAAATATTTGAAGGGTGTAAGCGGTCTATCTTTATATCTTTATTCAAAAAGTTCCCTGAGCTAAGGGGGTGTTCACAAATGGTCGGATCTGGAGTAGAAGCTACTATGTTGGAACAGCAGGGGAAGTTTCGGCGGAAACGATCAGGAGATATATCTCTGCCTCATACTCTATAAGGGAAAATAAAGTTTACAAAAGACTTCGGTCTTTTTTAATTCTTTCCAACATTATTTCTTCTTCTTAACCTCGCTATCTTTTCTGCAAACCTCTCAAGGACTTGCTTTCTGTAACCCTCGACAAATTTTATAGATCCCGCTACCTCATGCCCTCCTCCGTCTACTCCTGCCTCTGGGATTTCCTTTTGCAACTCCTCTATAATTTTGTTCAGGTTGAGATTGTATTCAAAGCTAAGCTCATCAGTAGCTCTTAAAATTGCAAAATCTGAAGCATAACCTAAGGTTACCACAGGCTTTCCTTCGTTTTCTTTAACCTTTGAATCATGAACTATGCCACAAGTTTTGCCAGGGGGAGGATAAGTAAACTTATGAGCATGTTTTTCTAAATCTATCGTATTAAAAACTATGCCATTTTTAAATTCTATCGTTTTTGTGTTTGGCAAGCAAGCTTTAAGCTGGTTTTCCTGCATTTTCATAGCTTGGCTATAAACATGCTCCAAGAGCTTTCTATGCCTGTCAAGGCGATTTAAAGCAAGTAGGTCTTCTATTAATGTTTTTCCATCCATAAATCTAAGATAAAAAGCTTCAAAATCTATCGCTTCTGCTATTTTCTTTAGAACTTCTTCGGGAAATCCTTTTCTCCTAGCTATTTCTATGTATTCTGTATTTGTATTTACCCTATCAGCTATACAAGCTATTCCTGGCAAATGTTCTATTTTCTCTGATATGCCCGGATTTATTAACCTTGCAATCTCGCAAGCTAAGCAACCAGCGGTTAGGCTATAATCTCCTCCTACGAGGTAAGGGTTGACATGCAAATCTATGAACTCATCTGCCTCTACTCTACCGTTAACCACTTCTCCAGGATAATGATGATCTATAACCAATATCTTAGAGTTATAAATCTTGAATTTCTTCAACGAAGGAATATCTTCTCTTGTTGAACCATTGTCAACGATTATTAGTAGAGGCATTTTTTGTCCAAACCTTCTTACATCTTCATGGGCAAAGTGTAAATCTCTTACTACATCTTCCATCTCATAAAATGGAGCCTTGCTTGGGCTTCTTCGGAACAAATGCCACTCAGCTTCTGGATCAGGGCTCCATTCTCTGAGCAATGGCAAAATGGCTTGTTCTAAAGCCATGCCCCCAACAAAGCCATCTGCATCTGCATGATGCCTAATAACTATGGGCACGCCAAGATAAATCGCTCTTCTTATTTCCTTAGCAATTTCTCGCATTTTTGGTCTAAGCCTCTCAAGTATCTCGCTTTCTATTAGAAAATCTATTTCCTCTGGTTCCGACTTTTCTTTAATTGCTTTGTCTATGCGCTCTTTTACCTCTGTATATTCTTTACCATAGAGCTTTTCCATCTGCTTTATCTCTATTCTCAAACTTCCAAGCTTTGTTGAAACTTCGCCGACAAGAGAAACTATATCATCTACTCTGAAAAATCTACGATTTTTCATCCGGTAAGCAATAGCTTCTATGCTTGAGGTCTCATCTATTATTGTGAAAATAGTTGGGCCAGAAGTCTGCCTTGCTTGAGTAATCATCCCCTGAATCTTTACCATATTACCTATGCTTTCCTCGTCTATCTCAGAGATTCTACTCCTCTCAATGTACTTTTTGAGAGGGAATAATGTATATTTCTGTAATTCAACATGCCTTAGTTCAATTCTTTTGCCAACAACGTTTGAAACAAGGACTATAACTTCCTCGTTAAGCTTAAGCTTTCTTCTTACATTTCTATTATGTAATAAACCTTTAATGTTCTCATTCAGGCTAACAAAATATCCAAAGCTTTGAATCTCTTTAACAACGCCAAGATAACGCTTTCCTGCTATTAGGTCTTCGATTGTTATTATATCATCAAGCTGATAAACCACATTTTTCTCCTTCTCACATTTTTGGCAGATAGGAATAATCTGTGGCAAGGCACCAACCTCCTTACCACAAAGCTCGCAATAGACAAGTTTTCCGCTCCCATTACACTTTTCGCAGATCTTATCCTTTATCTCTCCTTTTCCCAAACATGCATTGCAGTTTCCTATCATGATATCACAACAGCTTAAGCTTACCAGTTAGCTTATCTATTTTTTCATTTGGAGCAGGACCTATTCCCAAAGCGGTTGGAGTGTGGGGAGGAAGCTCGGTTAGCCCAGCATCTATAACAAGATAGCATGGTAGCATGTCTTTCTTAGCCATCTCGTAGTAGTATCTCATCTCTTCCTCGTCTTTAACTTTAAGCACAACTTTTTTCTGTCCCTCTTTCTTCCATGCATTATACCAAGATTTGCATTTCTCCATCGCAACCTCTGCTGAGCCGAGAGAAGCATGCGCAACCTGAGCGCAGGTCTTACCCTTACTCATAGCTAAGTCTTCTCTTACTAAAATCACCTGCTTGTAATGCATAATTAATATCTTATCCTTCTATAATTAAACTTACCTGTTCAAATTTTTCAGCATCGAACAATCCTTTATCAAATATTCTTAAGCTTTGGAATGATAGCATACCAAAAGGCTCGGAAAGTGTAGATTCTACTGAAGCTTTAAGCTTCTCATGCATAAAAGCTACCTTCTCTGCTTTTTCGTAACTCATTAGACCAGCGATTGGCAAAGGTAATATCTTTTTTCTATTGCCTTCTACATATGCTAGCCCACTTCATCTTTTGCCCCAACAGCCATGATGTTCTTGCATCTTTAATATCAACGATTTTGCCATTTTCTATTTCAATTTTACCTAGAAAAATTGTGTTTTTAACAACATCTACGATATTTCCTTCGATGGTCATGATTAAACAGCCAAAGCTTTCTCCAGCAAAGCCCTACTCTCTTGATTTAATCTTGCGTAACCTTGTTCTTCTATTTCTTTTTCTATGTCTTCAAGTCGTTTTTCTTTGTCAAGAAAAACAACTAAATAGCTCCTCGTGGTTAAGATGTTAAATATAGCTACTCGATCATCTGCAAGGATCTCTCTTCCCTCGAGTTTAGCCTTGAACTCTACAAAGGGCAATAGCTCTTCTGATATTTCATTTCTTTTAAAAATCCCACGGTTATTGCATTGGGCGGGGAACCTACGAGAGTAGCAATCCCTCCAATATTTGCTGCAAATGCTATACCTAAAACAAGCGCTTTTGAATAGCCCGTTCCTTCAAACCTAAGTTTCTTGAGAATAACAATCCCAATAGGCAACATTAGCGCTGTTGTAGCTGTGTTTGATATCCACATAGAAAG
>CBFDVL010000130.1:0-3193 GCA_965613365.1 uncultured archaeon
CCCTAAGCCTTGGCTTTTCTACCGTGCCAATAAAAGTAACCTTTACCGGAACCAACCTGTCTCCAATTTTGAAAGCCCGTCTCCAGATGCCACCTTTATAAATTTCTGGCTGTGGCTCTTTCGATGAAGAATAAAATTTCCACTACAGATCAAAATCATAGGGCGGAGTTGGTAGGAGTTCAAATGAAGTTTTGTCCATGATAATCACTGGTTTTTTAAATTATACGTTAGCGGTGTTTGTAAGTTATCCTACTTTACTGCCAAATCCAAAGTTCTCCTTTGGCTCTTCTCTCAAAACAACCCAGACCTGCTCTATTGGAATTTCTAAAGTGTTTGCAATGCATTTAGAAACTTCTTCTATCAGCTTTCTCTTAAGCTCTTTGCTTCTTCCTTCAAAAAGAGTTATCTCCGCTATTGGCATAACATCACCTCACCACCTCCATCCAAAAACCTTTTAAATTCATTCTGTAAATCATCTAAGGGATGATTAAAATATATAAGTTTGGAGGTTCATCCTTAGATTCCTACGAGAAGATTAAAAACATTGCTCAGCAGATTAAAAAAAGAGAAGTTAATATTATAGTTGTTTCTGCAATAGGAAATACCACAGACAAAATAAAAAAAGCTGTTTTCGGCTTGGAAGGAGACCCTTTCTCTATTTATAAAGAACTTCAAGAAGATATCTCGCTCGATTCAAAGACCGAGAGAAAATGCAATGCGATATACAAACAATTCAGAAGATTTCTTTACTCCTATAAGCATGTTAAATCTTCTCTACTCGAAGCAGCTCTTTTAGTTTGCGGCGAGAGGCTTGCGGCGGAGTTTATTAAGGTAGCCTTTCAGAACGAGGGAATGGAAGTAGAAAGCATGGACTTTTATGATAAAGAGTTCCCTCTTGTTGTTGAGGGCACTCCATTGAATGCCTCAATAAACCTAAAGCTTTCAAGACAGAGGGCAGAGAAGTTGAATTTGGATAAAATTATTATTATTTTACCAGGATTTGCGGGAGTGGATTTGGAAGGCAATATTAGAACCCTTGGAAGAGGAGGTTCTGATTTGGCAGCGATGGGCTATGGCTATGCTTTTAAGGCGAAGGAGATATGGATCTGCACGGATGTTGAGGGAGTTAAGAGCGCTCCCCCAAAGATCGTTAAAGAAGCAAAAACCTTGCCAAGAATTTCCATAGAAGAAGCAATGGATGCAGCATTCTTTGGAGCCAAGCTTCCAAGCACGAGAACCTTAGAACCTCTTGCAAAGCTCTATGCTGAGGGGTTTGAGCCAAAGTGCATAATAGCGAGTAGCCAAAATTTAGAAGGTGAGAGAACGGAGATCGTTAGAGAAACTCTGGGCGAGCACATGATTATAGCGGGCAGAGATGTAGTAAGATTTTCCACCAAGGAAAGAAATTTGCACAGCATAATCTCCCAGCTAATAGAGAGGAACCTTGATTTCTTCCTAATAGGAACCAACAGATATTTTGACCTTTTTGTTCCGGAAGAATTTTCAAATATCATAGATTTAAGGGAGGGAGAGAACCTTTATCTCGCTGGAGTTATATCCTCTGCTATTAGAGCCAAGAGAGGAGTCTCTGCCAGAGCTTCCGCAGCGCTCAATAACGCTGGAGTTAATATACTATATAACGTTGACCCCAGCAAGATAAGCATGGGGTTCATAATAGAAAAGAAGGAAAGAGAAGCTTGCATAAGGGCTTTGTACTCCACGTTTTGCGATCAATGAGGAAACCTTAAATAACCGCTAAGCTTATTTTTTTCCATGCTTATTGATTGCGACTTTCATATTCATAGTAAGTATTCTGGAGCTACTTCTAAGAACATGGACTTGGAGAATATTTCAAGGCAAGGGAAATTAAAGGGACTAAATTTGATAGGCACTGGAGATGCCCTACATAAACTTTGGTTGGAAGAGTTGAAAACTCTCAAAGAGTTTTCAGATGGTATTTATAAGAAAAATGATGTTTTTTTCATCGTTACTACTGAGGTTGAGGATATAAGGAGAGTTCATCATTTGATACTTCTTCCAGATATAAGCTCCGCAGAATCGCTGAGAGAAAGCTTGCAAAGATATTCCAAGGATTTAGATAGTGATGGGAGACCAAAAGTAGGGCTTTCTGGCGAGGAAATTGCTGAAATCGTTAGCGAAGTTCAAGGATTGCTCGGACCTGCCCACGCCTTTGTTCCATGGACAAGCATTTACAAAGAGTATGATAGCTTAGCCCAATGCTATGGAGATAGCCTAAGGAAAATCAAATTCTTAGAGCTTGGACTTAGCGCCGATAGCGAGCTCGCTGACTACATAGCAGAGGTCAAAGATTTAACCTTTCTCTCAAATAGCGATGCTCATTCTCCATGGCCCCACCGCTTAGGCAGAGAGTTCAACCGTCTAAAGGTTACCGAAGTAACTTTTAAGGAGATAGAAAAAGCGATTGAGAGAAGAGCGGGCAATAAAGTCGTGCTAAACGTTGGCTTAGACCCAAGGCTCGGGAAATATCATGCTACTTCTTGCATAAAATGCTACAAGCACTATACTCTTGAGGAAGCTATAAAATTAAACTGGAGATGCAGATGCGGAGGAATAATAAAAAAGGGAGTTAAAGATAGGATAAAGGAGCTTGCATCTTATTCAAAGCCCAAGCATCCAGAGCATAGACCTCCTTATCTTAGAATAGCGCCTCTTGCCGAGATACTCTGCATGAGTTTAAATGTTAGCAATGTTTATTCTCAGAAAGTTCAAGCTATGTGGAAAAAACTGGTTGGGAGATTTGGAAGCGAGATTGCCGTTCTCGTGGATATACCAATACCCGAGATAAGAAAAGAGTTTGGAGACGAAATAGCATTTTACATAGATGCCTTTAGAAAGGAAAATTTTGACATAAAAGAGGGCGGAGGAGGAAAATACGGGAGAATCGTTTTCATAAAGGAGCAGTATTCTCTTGATGATTTTTAATCTACTCTACTTGACAAGTTTTCTACTTAATACCATAAAAATCTGACATTTCAATTAGTTTTTCCTTGCGGTGTGCGATATTATCTCAGCTTTATATTATATTTTCGCCGCTCAGAAAGCTGGTGAGGTATTTGCTCTCCCGAAGGTAAACCAAAAATCCTCAATTCCAAAACAGGTCGGCAAGCCTCTCGACGAGTTCTTCCCTAGAACTAGAGGTATTAAATTTAAA
>CBFDVL010000131.1:0-3100 GCA_965613365.1 uncultured archaeon
TTTCAAGCAGAAGACGGCATACGAGCTCATGCCTAGTCTCGTGGGCTCGGAGATGTGTATAAGAGACAGTTCTTGAAGAGCAGATGATCACAAGGGCGATGAGAACAAAAGAACAAGCGGAAGACTATCGTTATATTCCAGACCCCGACATTCCTCCGATAGTAATATCAAATGAGAAAATAGAAGAAATAAGAAAAGCTATGCCAGAAAGTCCGAGAGCTAAGGAGCTTCGTTTTGTTGAGCAGTATGGCATTAGCCAAGAAAATGCAAAAATAATAGCAAGCGAGCTTGAATTAGCTAACGCCTTTGAGCAAGTAGCTAAGCAGATAGACCCGAGAATAGCTGCAACCTGGTTCAGAGATGAGCTAAAGAGGGTGCTTGCCTATAATAACCTAACCTTTGCTCAGAGCGGAATAAAGCCTGAGCACATAGTTGAACTTTTGAAGATGATTAAAAACGACGAAATCACGCAAAAAACTGGAAAGAAGGTTCTTGAGATTCTCGTTTCTCAACCAAAATCTCCAAGAAAAATAGTTGAGAGACTTGGGTTACTGAAGATAAAGAGCGAAGATATTGTTGAAAAAGCTGTAGAGGAAGCGATAGCAGAGAATAGACAAGCAGTTAAAGACTACTTAGCTGGCAAGACAGAGGCTTTGAACTTTATAGTAGGTCAAGTTATGCGCAAAACAAAGGGAAGGGCTGAGCCAAAAGAGGTTCTTAAATTAATAAAGGAGAAGCTGAAATGCTGAGCAGGGTATTAAAAACCTGCTTGGATATAAAGAAAAACGAAGCCGTGCTAATAGTTACGGACTATGAAAAAGTAGATGTGGCTAGCATAATCGAAGAGGCTTGCAGGAAGCTTAGCAATGAGGTAATGACGATAAAAATGAAGCCAAGGAGTAGGAATGCAGAAGAACCACCTAAGGCAGTAGCTCAAGCAATGAGAAGCGTGGACGTAGTACTTGCACCCACCTCTAAGTCATTAACTCATACCGATGCAAGGAAAAAGGCATGCGAAGCTGGGGCGAGAGTGGCTACGATGCCTGGAATTACCATGGACATGCTTACTAAAGGGGCGATGCTTGCCGACTACACCGAAGTTAGAGTGTTATCTGAAAAATTTGCCAAGCTTCTAACAGAGGCTAAGGAAATTAAAATTGAAAACCTTGGATATACATTCTATGCGAGTGTAGAAGGAAGAAAGGGCATTGCGGATAGTGGAATAATAACTAAGAAAGGAGCCTTTGGAAATTTGCCAGCGGGAGAAGCTTTTATAGCTCCAGTAGAAGGCAAAAGTTATGGAAAGCTTGCGATAGATGGTAGCTTCGCTTCTATTGGTTTATTAAGCAAGCCAATAATTTTAACCATAGAAGAAGGCAGAGTCATTAAAAAGGAGGGAGACGAAGGAAAGCTTCAGATTGAGAAATACAAAAATGGCGATGTAGTTGCCGAAATAGGAATAGGCACTAATCCAAAGGCGAGAGTTACGGGCATAGTTCTAGAAGATGAGAAGGTCCATGGTACCGTGCATATTGCCTTGGGAGATAACCATACCTTCGGCGGAGAAACAAAAGCCGAGATTCACATAGATGGCGTAATGCTAAAACCAAGCTTGTGGATAGATAACAAAAAGGTGATCGAGAAAGGGAGATTTGTTGTTTAGTTTAAATTTGCATATCACCACGCAAAGTCAAAAGAATGAAACGTTAGATTTATATATCGATTGTTACAAAAATCTAACGTATGTTAGAAAAATCTAACGAATGGAAGCTTGCACAATTATTTTTCAGAAGACCTTTATATAAATACCATTTTAGAGAGCTCTGCAGAATTCTTAACTGGAGTCCCTCAAAGCTTCAGAATAGCATAAAAACTTTAATCTCACAGAATATCATAAAAAAAGCAATAGAAAAAAACTTAACTTTATATTTTGCAAACACTAGAGATGAAAGCTACAAGAAGTATAAAATCATCTATAATATATTAAAGACAATGGAAATCTCTGATTATTTGGAGAAAAAAATAGAATATTTTGATGCCATAATATTGTTTGGCTCTGCTGTTTCTGGAGACGACACCGAAAAAAGCGACATTGATATATGTATAGTAGGAACAAAAGAGAAGGAAGTAAATCTCAGAGAATTTGAGGAGGATATGGAAAGGAAAATTTCGTTGATGTTCATAAAGGATATTAAGATATTAAAATCCAAAAATCCTGAGTTGCTGAACAACCTGATAAACGGAATAGTATTAAAAGGCTATCTTGAGGTAATTTAATGAGATGGAATGAATGTCTTAAAAGAAATTTGGTTGAAAGAAAAAGGAGAGATAAAAAGCTTTCTTTTTCTCTTATGAAAATGGCCGAGAAAAGAATTGAATTTTTTGCTTCTAAGGAGATTTCTGTCTTTGTTTTGGAGGGAGTTTATGAGGCCATTCTTGAGTTATGCCATGCTTTTCTTGCGTTGGAAGGTTTAAAAACTCTATCGCATGAGTGTGCGATAGAGTTTTTGAGAGAAAAGAACATCTTAAAAACTTCAGAAGTTGAATTTTTACATAGATTAAGAAGAAAGAGGCACAAAACCAAATATTATGGACTTGTTATAGACGAACAAGCATTAAGAGGATACATAGAAAGTTCATTGAAAATTTTCACAAAACTGAAAAATGCATTGAAAAATACGCTAGATTATTTATAAATTATAGAAATTCCTTTTCAACCTCTTCCTGAGGTATCATCTCTGATAACGGTCTCTTTCTTGATTCTATAATTTGTTGTTTTATCTCATCAGAAAGTTCTAATTCTTCTTCTTCAAGATACTCTATAATTTTTTTTGGATATCTTTTTTAATGGTCGTCAAATCTTCATAAACTTTTTCAAGCGTAATTGACATGTTTTCACCTTTTAGAAATTATTTAATTCTCACAAGGCCAATGATTTAAGTGATATTGAGAGAAGGGAAAGTTTTTTAAACATTAAAAATAAAACTTCCACAATTCTTTTTTTAACTTTTTTGAAGAAATATTTTGCAATTTTAAATATTCTATAATTAGACAGGCTCAACTTAGCGTTGAAGAATTTTTGGAACTTGTAGAATAAACT
>CBFDVL010000132.1:0-3100 GCA_965613365.1 uncultured archaeon
TTTCAAGCAGAAGACGGCATACGAGATCATGCCTAGTCTCGTGGGCTCGGAGATGTGTATAAGAGACAGCTTTCAAAAAGGATAAAGCAATTAGAATGGTTAAAGGATGGAATAATATCAAATGTATCTCACGAACTTAAAACACCGATTGCTATTGTAAAAAGCTCGATAGAACTCGCCTTAAAAGAAAAGGACAGAAAAGAAGAAGAGAAGTTTCTCAGAATTGCTTTAAAAGCTGTGGATAGACAGCTTAACATAGTTAATAAATTAATGAGAATCGCGGAAATAGAAACCTCAAAATTTAGGATAAGTCCTAAAAAAATTGACTTAGAAGAGCTTATATCAAGTGCAATTGAAGAAATTTATCCTCTTGCTTTGGCTAAAAAAATACATATAAAAAAGTCATTTAAGGGAAATCTAATAGTAAGAGCCGATGAAGAAAAGATATATGAGGTTTTGATAAACCTTCTAGAAAATGCTATAAAGTACAATAAAGAAAACGGCAAAATATACGTAAATGCAGAATCAAAAGAGGATTATGTTGAAATATCGATACGCGATATCGGGATTGGAATAAAAACAGAAAATCTTAGAAAAATATTTGACAAATTTTTCCAAGAAAAACCTTCCGCAAGAGAAAGTAAAGGAGGTATTGGACTGGGGTTGACGATAGTAAAGGAGATCGTAGAGGCACATGGAGGGGTAATATGGGTAGAGAGCAAAGTTGGTAGAGGGAGTAAATTCACGTTCACGATTCCCAAGCTTCCTGATGTTGGTGTTGTATCATCCTATCGCTTTTTTACCAACTAAAGAAATCAGAAGTTCCCATTCTTCTTTGCTTTTAGCAAAAACCCCACAATTTCCAAGTTTTACATTTTTAAGACCTATGTTCTTTACTTCAAAATAAACCCTTACCATTTCAAGCAGATTTGGCTTGCGATTCTTAATCAGCTTATGGGCTGGGAAGAATGCAAGAATTGTAAATGGAATCGTCTTGTCAATTGAATGAATTAACTTTGCAATCTCAACTATCTGCTCATTCTCGACCCATCCCGGAATGTAAAGAGAAAGTATCTCAAGAGTAAAACCCATGTCAATAATAAGTTCAGGTGCTTTGAGTACCCACTCATTTGTGGTGCCACAGAGCCTTTTATACACCTCCTGGTCATAAGCTTTTATATCTAACCAGAACGAATCCAAGCCAGCAGACGCAAGTATTTCAAGATTTTCCCTCACAAGTCCGTAACCATTGGTTTCAAGCAAAACCCAGAGTTTATCTCCGCAGTACTCTTTTATCTTTTCGGTGGCCTGAGCATAGAACTCTGGCATGCAAGCGACATCGCCACCCGTAAAAGCTATTATGTTGCGAGCTGGTCCATAGCCTTGAGGACTAAGAACCACTTGCTCAGGTTTTAGCTTTTTTGGGCATAGCTTTCCTCTCCTGCCGAAAACAATACAAGAACCACAGTGATGGCACAACTCGGTTGCGTGATACATTGTTGCCCTTTCTCTTGGCTCCCAGACTGTAACTAAATCTAAGTAGTCAGCGGTTATTTCTGCTATTTCATCTGTTGAAATCCAATAACCATTAAAATTCTTTGAAAACTCCCATGAGTGGCATTTCAGACAGCTATGGTTGCATCCGCTCTGATAAATACTGAAATAATCTTCTGGTCTTGATAGATGTGCCGACCTTATAACTCTGAACCATGTTCCATCTTCCTTCTTTAAAGTTGCCATGCAAGCAGATTTACGTGAACCGTCTGGCAGCCTAACTAAGCAGCTTCCCGGACTATAACCAAGCTTTGTCATTCTACATTTAAACTTGTGCATCTTTAGATATTTTAATTCTTAAAGTTAATAAATTTTATAAAATTTTAATAATATAGAAGAAGGTCACATAGCTACCAAAAGCTTAAAAATATGGAAGAAAACTAATCATAGTAGACATAAATAAAACTACATAAAACTAAGCCGGGAGTCTCTGAAGTAAACAGAATAAAAGTATTAAAATAAAATGATTTATATTAACGAAACATGAGAGTACGTTGGCTTGGCAACTCATGTGTCGAAATTTTTGGAAAGAAACATGTGGTGATAGACCCAAACTACATAGTAGAACCTAAGCAAGAAATTGACTACCTCCTTGTAACCCATGAGCACAGTTGACCACTTTGATTTAGAGAAATTCAAAAAGCTTAGAGCAAATAACCTCATCGCACCCAGATTCGTGCTTAAGCGGTATGGGCTTGAGGGAATAATAGCAGAAGTAGGAAAGGAAATCGAGGGGATAAAGGTTCTTGAGAGCTGGTGCTGGAAAGCGGTAGAATCTTTCAGCTACTTCTATATGGGCGTCTTACACCCGGGAGATTCTGCAAAGTTTCCAGAGGTAAAAGGGGTAAAAGTCGTATTTACCGCCTGCTTTCCAGATTTCTATCCCAAATATGTTGAGGAGCTGAAAAGATTAAAGCCCAAGCTTGTTATTCCTTTTCACTATTCCCCTAAGAAAAGGAGCAATGCCGAAGGTCTAAAAGAGATGCTAGAAAGAGAAAAAATTGCATGTAGAATTATTGAAATAGGAGAAGAAATTGAAATTTAACTATAAAGGATTTTCCTTATCCCAGAAGCCAGAAAGCCACGTAGAAAGACTTGGATTCAGGAAAAGTGGATAAAATTCGTAGTAAAAACTATCGTTTATTATTGGGCTTACATTTCCTGAGGCAACGTCAATAACCCATAACGAGGCTGTTGATTCATAGATATTGTAGAAGAAGCGTTTATATATCTCCATATACTCATGAATGTCTTCTCCTGCAGGTACTATAAGTATGTGATACTCAGAAATCGCATGCTCCAAATTCTCTGCAAGAGACCTTAATGAAGGAAAAAATCTCGCCTTAATACGTTTTTCTCTCTTCTCCACGAAAATCTCATAGCCTATGGCTATGCCTCTATACCCTGCTTTCTCAAAGAATGAAAGAATCTTCTCACAAGCTTCCATAATAACACTATTTTAAAAAAAAGTAATACTATAAAAAGTTTTTTGTTGCATAGAAATAAAAAATAAACTAAGAAGATGAAATTCGAAAAGCTTGTTGAC
>CBFDVL010000133.1:0-3023 GCA_965613365.1 uncultured archaeon
GTTTGATTGTGAACCAACTAGAAGCCCTTCCCCGAGATTAAATATAGAGCAGGTGTCGATGCAAACCCTGTCTCCCATTCCCAAGGATTTTATTTCTATTATTTCTGCTTCTTCCAATGTTATTTTATCTTTTGAGTTATATATTAACTTTCCGACTTTTTTTATCTCATCTATATTTTTGCTTTTGAATAAAATTCCATCTACTCCGACCTCTAAGGTATGAAGAAAGGTCTTTGCTTCGTTGTAATCTCTTGCAACTGCTATTAGCTTTGTATCTTTGCTCTGAAACTCTGCAATGAGATTTTCCAAGGGAATTATCTTCCAATCTTCTGCTTCTACTATAATATACTTAAAACCTTCTGGAATTTTGCTTAAATCATCTTTTTTTCTTATTTTTAAATAATAACAAGAGTTTTTGTCTATTATTTTCACTCTTCCAAGTTTTTTAAATTTCTCTTCATCGCTTTCGACGAATAAACTTGCCCCAGCCTCTATCGCAGCGGTTGCAGTTTCTTTATCTTTGACCTCTACCCAAAAAAGCTTCATTTTTCAAGCACCTTCATAGCTTCTTCTACTTCCCAGCCTTCATGCACAATCTTTGACATTGCCATTACCATTTTCGTCGGGTCTTCTGCTTGGAAAACATTTCTTCCTATGCTTGCTCCCGCCCCTCCTGCTTCCACTGCATCATAAAGCATCTGAAGCACATCCTTAGCGGTGTTCATTTTAGGGCCGCCGGCTATTACTACTGGCACAGGGCAGCCTTTTATAACCTCCCTAAAGCTATCTATATCTCCGGTATAGTTCGTTTTTATTATGTCCGCTCCTAACTCTGCTCCCGCTCTTGCTGCAAGCTTTACTACTTCAACATCATGTTCGCTCTTAATTTTCTTACCTCTTGGATACATCATAGCTATGAGAGGCATGCCCCAATTCATGCAACTCTCTGCAATTTTTCCTAAGATGCTTAACATTTCTGCTTCGTTGTCAGCGCCTACGTTGATGTGCACGCTCACAGCATCTGCTCCAAGCTTTATAGCCTCTTCCACGCTTGTTACGAGAACTTTATTGTTTGGGTCTGGACCAAGAGAAGTGCTTGCAGAGAGATGTACTATTAAACCAATGTCTTTTCCATAGCCTCTATGGCCCTGCTTTACTATACCCTTATGCAAAAGCACTGCATTTGCTCCACCTTCAGCTATTTTGTTTATAATGGTGGGCATGTCCTCCAAGCCCTTAATTGGGCCTAAGCTAACGCCATGGTCCATGGGTACAATAATTGTTTTCTTGGTCTCGCGGTTTATTATTCTTTCAAGCCTTATTTTCTTTCCCAAGTCGCTCATAATATCACCATGCTACTATGTAGCATGCTAACAAATGTAAAAGAAATTGAAAAAAAATCAAAGCTCTATTTCTTCACCGGGTTTTAAAATCAACACCTTAGCCTTGCTTTCTTCTTCTGCAAGCTTCCTAAACTCCTCAGGATTTTGCTGTATTACTGGAAAGGTATTGTAATGCATAGGTATAACATATTTTGGTTTGAGCATTTTCGTTGCAACTGCAGCGTGCTTTACCCCCATTGTATACCTATCACCAATCGGTAATAAAGCCAAGTATATGTCAAAAAGTTTGCCTATTAGCTTCATGTCTCTGAATATTCCAGTATCTCCGGCATGATATATATGCTTGCCTTCAAGCCCAAAGACAAAGCCGGTTGCGTGCCCTCCGCTAATATTCATGTCTATGGCCGAGGAGTGCTTTGCCTCTGTCATGTAAATGTTTACTCCCTCTAAGCTTATACTTCCTCCTATATTCATACCCTCTGCGACAGCGCCTTTAAGCTGAGCATGTATCGCCACCTCATGAATCGCAACGATAGTTGCTCCCGTTTTCTTTGAAATCTCGATGGCATCTCCCAAGTGATCTGCATGTCCATGAGTAACTAGAATTATATCAGGCTCTGCAAGTTCCTCAAGTTTTATAGGGCATAAAGGATTCTGAGATATAAAAGGGTCTATTAATATCCTTTTTTCCGCAACAAATTCAAAGCAAGCATGTCCTAAATATCTTACTTTCATGAAAAGTATTTTATATTAATGCTTCTAAAAAAATTTTGTGGAGGAAGAAGAACTTCTCTCTAAGGTATTGGGATTTAGAACCCTTGAAAAAGATATAACAATAAAATATGAAAAGGCTAGTCTTGAAGAGAAAAAAGAGAAGCTTTTAACACTGTGGAATGAAATTAAGAAGAATATAAATAAAGATTGTATAGAATTTGAAGAAGATCCACCGATACATGAATTAAATAGAATAATAAAATCAATACTCATTTATTCTGCTATATACGCAGATTTAGTAAATAAAGAAGCTATAAAATTACAAAAATATACAGAAAAACTCAAAAAGAAAAAATTTCTTCCAAGATTAAAAGAAGAATGCAAAATTAAGATACATAAAAGAGTTTTTGGAGAGAAAAAAGCTCCTAAAAAAAGAATAGAATGCAGACATTATTATAGAGACATAATCGAAATAGATCCAGCAATATATGTGGAAGTAAAGGATTATTTCTTCAAAAAAATAGAGAAAGAGCTTCCTACTCTGGTGATGTCGCAAGAAATGCTCAGAATCCTCGAAGATATAATAGAAAAAAATCTAGATAAGATAATCGAAGTTTCCTTTAAAAATGCATGTAGAGCAGCTTCTTATGGTTATTTAGAAAAGGACCCAAACGCCGTCCATAATGCAATTATAAAAGATGCAAAAGAGAGCATAGATTGGATGATAGAACATGGGATAATAGAAGAAGAACTAATTCCAAAAATTAAAAAAGAATAAATTTATTCTTCATCTCCTCCTCCGGTATCCTCTGGTCCCTTGCCTTTCTCTTCTCTGCTCGCAGCTATAACATCGTCTATCCTTAGTATCATTACCGCAACTTCGCTTGCAGAGGCTATTGCCTGTGTTTTTACTCTTAGGGGCTCTATTACTCCTTCTTCAAACATGTCTTTTACTTTGCCGTCGTA
>CBFDVL010000134.1:0-2975 GCA_965613365.1 uncultured archaeon
GGCTTAAGTTATTATTTTTCTTAACATTGCTCCTATGTTCGTGTATATCCCAACAACCAGAGGAACATGAAAATAAGATAACGGTGGTAGTGAGCATTCCTCCTCTGGCAGAGTTCACAAAGGCTATAGGTAAAGAAAAAGTTAAAGTAGAAGTCCTTCTCCCCTCCGGAGCAAATCCCCACACCTATGAACCGACGCCAAAGCAGATCATTGAGCTATCAAAGGCCATGCTTCTTATCATAAACGACGTAGGTTTGGAATACTGGATTGAGGATATCATGGAAATTAACAAAAATCTTACCGTCGTTGATACCTCAAGAGGTATAAAATTAATTTATGAAGGTGAAAGACCAAATCCTCATATATGGCTTTCTCCAAAAAATGCCAAAATACAAGTTAATAACATATGCAACGCCTTAATCGAGATAGACCCTGCAAACAAAGAATATTACATAAAAAATAAGGAAGAATATCTAAGAAAACTCGATGAACTTGATAAATATGCTGAGAAAAAGCTTTCCAATGTTAAAAGAAGAGAATTTATAACTTTCCATCCCGCATGGGCATATTTCGCAAGAGACTACAATCTCTCGCAGATAGTTATAGAAGAAAAGGGGAAAGAGCCCACCCCAAAACATCTAATAGAGATAATAAAAAAAGCAAGAGAGTTGAATATAACCATAATATTTGCAGAGCCCGAATTTAACCCAAAGAGCGTTGAAGTTCTGGCAAGGGAAATTAACGCGAAAACAGAGTTTCTTGAGCCTCTTAGCGAGAATTATATCACAGATATGTATAAAAATATAGATAAAATTCATGGGGCTTTAATATGAAAATAGTTGAGCTGAAAAACGTCTGGGTTTATTTTGATTCCAAGGTAATACTGGAGAACGTAAATTTAATTGTTAGAGAAAAAGATTTCCTTGGCGTAATAGGTCCAAATGGAGGAGGAAAGACGACGCTACTGAGGGTTATTCTGGGTTTAATTAAACCTGATAGAGGAGAGGTTAAAGTATTTGGAAAATCTCCAGAAAAGAGCAGAAAATATATAGGATATGTTCCTCAAAAGAGCATATTCGACCAGTATTTTCCAATAACAGCATTAGAAGTTGTTTTAATGGGGTTATGCAACAAAAAGAAGATTTTCGAGAGATATACTAAGGAAGACGTAGAAAAAGCTGAGAAAGCCTTAGAGCTTGTGGAAATGCTAGAATATAAAGATATGCAAATAGGCGAACTCTCGGGAGGTCAGCAACAACGAATATTCATCGCAAGAGCTTTGGTATCCGAGCCAAAGCTCCTTCTCCTAGATGAGCCAACTGTGGGTGTGGATATTCTAATACAGGAAGAATTCTATGAATTGCTTAAGGAATTAAATAAAAATATGGCAATAATAATGGTCTCCCATGACATAAGTGCGATTTCTATTTATGTTAAGCAGATAGCTTGCTTGAATAGAAAGCTTTACTACCATGATGATAAAGAAATACCAAAGGAAGAGCTTGAGGAGATTTATCAATGCCCGATTGAAATGTTGGCCCATGGCATGCCACACAGAGTTTTAAGGAACCATGATAATTTATGAATTTTTTAGAAATGCGATACTGGCTGGAATATTTGCCAGCATTATATGCGGAGTAATGGGAGTTTACATAGTTTTAAAAAGAATAGCCTTTATTAGCAGTGGCATTGCCCATGCAACTTTTGGAGGAATAGGGGTGGGGGTATTGCTAAACATAAACCCAATCCTAACCGCAATGATGTTCTCTGTCCTATCAGCCATAGGTATAGAGTATGCAAGCGAAAAAACAAAGCTTCATGAAGACACCGCAATAGGAATTTTAATGTCATTGGGCATGTCATTGGGCATAATATTCATATCGTTGAGTAAGAGTTATACTGTTGATTTGTTTGGATTTCTGTTTGGAAATATTCTCTCAGTTTCTACATATGACATTTATCTTATGGCTCTTCTTTCTTTTACCTCTATTGCTACGATATATCTTCTTTTTAAGGAATTTGTAGTCATTTCCTTTGATGAAGAATTTGGCAGAGCCTTGGGAATTCCCGTCTCAAAACTAAAGCTTCTATTTTTAATTCTTGTAGCACTCACCATAGTTATACTGATAAAAATAGTTGGGATAATACTTGTTGTCGCTCTTTTAACCTTGCCAGCTGCTACCGCAAGAAAATTCAGCAAAAAAGTTAAAGATATGATGTTATTTTCGGTTTTCTTTGGAGTAATAGCTGTTTTGCTTGGCTTAGTTTTATCTTACTATCTAAATTTACCCTCTGGAGCTACGATAGTTCTGATAAGTGGAACTATATTTTTTGTTCTTTCGATTATTAAAGATTACCATTTTTAATCAACTTCATATCTTACTAGTTTTGCTTATGGTTTCAATCCTTATTTTCCTAGACTGACTATTGCAACCTTCGTTACAGACGAAATGAAAATAACACGAATAGAATTTAAACTTTTCTGCACAAACTTTTAATTAATCTTTTTTAACTCTTAAAATTCTACCATTTAGTCTGATATCAAGATTGTTGAGTATTTCTCTACCTACAATTACATTATTAGAAACGTATCTTTTTCTTTCTGGGAAATAAATGTTTACTGTACCGAGACTATATCTTATATCGGAATTTGGGTCAAAAATTTCTGCTCTAATATCCAACATCTTGCACTTTATCATACCAGTTACGTCTGCTAACATTTCTTCTTTATCTGATTTTAACTTAAATTTTGACAGATAATCATAAAGATACCTATTGGGATAGATTCCACCATCAAAACCTGTATCAACTAAAGCTGGACCTCCTATTCTTCTATTTTTAACATATAAGGCGATGTAAATGATAGGGATATCCGGTATTCCATTACCCTTAGCATATTTAAATTCAATCAAGAATTCTCCACTCGCCTATACTTTTTCTATCTTTTAATCTTAGAGAAGGAGCCTGTTTAATAT
>CBFDVL010000135.1:0-2948 GCA_965613365.1 uncultured archaeon
ATGGTTGTTTCAATGGGAATTAGGAGAAAAGAGGAGCTGCACAGGCTTGTTTACATGTAAGTTTTGGGAGCACCTTATTTAAGTTTTTTATTTTTTGTATTATTTTCATTAAAATTCATTAGTAAAAGAAAATAAAAAGTCAATAACTTCCCTTCATCGGTCCCGGAAAATCGGTAAAAAACCTAGTTTTTTCACTGTTACGCAAGGGAGCCCTTGCGTAACAAATATATATGCACCTTAGCGGAGCTTACAACATGGTTGGGAAATCAAAGATTGAGAAACCTTTGGTTTCTCGGAAAGCAGCGCTTTACCTAAGGGTTTCAACCGAGGAGCAAGCAGAGAGAGGAGCAAGCATAGAAGCCCAAGAAGAATTTCTTCGTGAATGGGCAGCCAAAGAAGGTTTTGAGGTTTACAAGGTTTACAAGGACGAAGGATACTCTGGAAGTAACATGAATAGACCTAGCTTGCAAGAAATGATAAACGATGCAAGAAAGAAAAAATTCCAAGTAGTGCTTTGCTATCATAACGATAGGCTAAGCAGGGACACAAGAGATGCTTTAACAATTGTACAAGATTTACTAAAGCATGACGTAAGGGTAAGGTTCAGTAATCTTGACATAGACATAACCACACCAGAAGGAGAAATGATGTTCACTCTGCAAGCTGCATTTGCAACTTACTTTAGAAGAGATTTGGCAAGAAAAACGAAATTTGGAATGCAGAAAATTAAAAAACAGGGTTACTGGGTAGGTAGGATACCAGACCTTTTCATCCGTAAGAATGAAAAACATACGAAAATAGAACCTTCTGAAGTTGTTAAAAAAATGAAAGAGATGAGAGATAAGGGCATGAGTTATAGAAAAATAGCAGAAAAAATTTCAAGAGAAACTAATAAAAAAATAAATCATGTAAAGGTCTGGAGAGCGTTGAAGGTCTATGAATATTTACGTAAAGTTTAGAAAAAATTAGCTTTGTCTTATTTATTTTTTATGTAAGATTCTTGCACGAGCCTTCATAATATCGGTTCTTGTAACAATTCCTAAGAGTTTTGTATTGTCATTTCTATCAACAACCGGTAATCTACCAATGTCGTTCTCGATTAATTTTCTTAATGCATCTTCAAGTGTTTCGTCAGGATATATTACAATCAAGTTCGTGGACATTGCATTCTTGACTTTAACCGTTGCTCTATCCTCAAATGGAACCCTCTCAACATCCTCAAAGGTTATAATACCTACAACTCTCCCATTTTCAACAACAGGATAGCCTCGATAACCTGTGGCCTCGATTTTGCTCATAACTTCAACAAGCGTCTCATCCGGAGAAACCGTAATTAATTTATCAACAGGAACCATGGCTTCGCCAACCTTAATATTTTCCAATATGTTAACGGTTATTTCGTCTCTATGGGCAGGACTTTCTGCTCTTGTGCCGACTTGTTCAATGTATATTGTGTAATCGCCTGTAGTCATGTATGCCAAAGCCACTGCCGCCATACCCGGAAACAAAAGCTCATAATTTTTCGTCATCTCGCAAATCATAATCAAAACAGAGATTGGTGCCTTTGATATCCCACCAAACAACGCTATCATCCCAACTGCAACAAAAGCAGGTACGACGGTTAAGGGAACTAACTCTGGGAAAAAGTTGTGGAAAAGCATACCTACAACGCCACCAACCATTCCACCTATGACCAAACCAGGAGCAAAAACTCCTCCACTTCCTCCAGAACCTATTGTGAGAGATGTTGCTATTATCTTACCGATTGCCAATATAAACATGACTTCTAATGGTAATAGGTTGTACATAGCAAGCTGCAAGAAGCCATAGCCCATTCCCAAAGCCCCATACCCAGCTTCGGGGCGAAAAGTTTTTGCCACAAAAACAACAAACAATCCAGTTAGCAATGCTCCAAGAGCAGGCTTAAATTGCAAAGGTAGCTTAAGTTTTTTAAACAACTTTGAGAATACTTCATGAGCCTTGTAGAACAAAAAAACATAAACAAGTCCAAAAATTCCGCAAACGATCCCTTCAATCATAAAAAATGGGATATGATATGCCGAGATATGGACTTCTGGAAACTTAAACACTGGTTCATAACCATAATAACTACAGAATATTACATACCCTACAACAGATGCTATTAGAGCTGGCATTAATGCCTCTATCTCCCAATCTCTTTTGTAAAGTATCTCTGCTGCTAAAATAGCTCCACCGAGTGGAGCTTTAAATATACTTCCGATACCTGAACCTATACCCACAGCCAAAGCTAATCTCCTTTCACGTGTGCTAAGCTTAAGTAAACTTGCCACAATTGAACCATAGCCCGCTGAAATCTGTGCCGTTGGGCCTTCTCTCCCCGCACTGCCACCAGAACCAATCGTTATTGCGGACGCGATCGTTTTTATTAGAGGTATCCTTGCCCTAACCCTGCCTTCTTCTCTATGAAAACTCCTTATTGCAGCATCTGTCCCATGTCCTTCGGCCTCGGGTGCAAACGTATACACAAGGAAACCAGAAATAAGACCCCCAATTATCATTACGAGGATTAAGCTCATAGGATTTTTAGGAAAATTCCAATGGTCAATTATACCCGCCTTTGGAGGAAAAAAACCCGCTCCCACACCCAAAAAGTAATGAGTGGAATATTCAAGAGAAGTATAAAAAATTATAGCTCCTAAACCCGCAATTACCCCGACAAGTATACCTATCAGAGTCCATCCCCATAAGTAATTAGATTTAAAGAACTTAAGTGATTTGTATGAGCTCATGAAAAGACTTCCTTAGCTACTCTCTTTTAAATTTTATCCTTTTCAACTAACCAGAAAGAATATTTGTAGAAATACAAAAACTTATGAGCAAGTAGTTTTTAGTAGCTCCTGTCTCTTATACACATCTCCGAGCCCACGAGACTAGGCATGATCTCGTATGCCGTCTTCTGCTTGAAA
>CBFDVL010000136.1:0-2896 GCA_965613365.1 uncultured archaeon
TTCCATCTCCGCCCAAAACCACAATATAATCCACATCCATATCTTTTATCTCAAAACCTTCCTTTTTTAACTTTTTTGCGGTTTCTTTATCGTATATAATGCTTATTCCCTGCTCTAAGAGAAATTCTCCTATTTTTAATGCTAAATCAATAGCTTTCTTACTTTTTTTCGCCACGATTCCTATCCTCATTTTATATACTCCATTATTTTTTCATGAAGTTTTGGAGTAGAAGCAACTACCGATAAAGACCGAATTTCTTTTAAGCTAAGCTTTAGTTCTTCTCCCTTTTTGTCTGTTACCACACCTCCTGCCTCACTTACTATTAAGCTTGCCGCTGCAACATCAATATTTCTTATGCTATCTCGTAGGTCTATGAAAGCATCTAATTTTTCTATTGCAACATAGCAAAGCTCTAAGGCTGCGCTTCCGAGGGTTCTGAAGGTTAAAACATTATTTAAAAGTTCAAAAACTTTAATGTTTCTCTTTGGAGGATAAAAGGATATAACGCTCCTCTTCAAACTTTTCTTTTCTGATTTTATCTTTATTGTTTTATTATTAAACTTAACTTCTTTTCCTTTTTCTGCATAGAAATAATCTTTATTAACAAGATTCTTAACATACCCAAATAGAATTTCATTATCTCTTGCAAAGGCAATGGATATTGCGAAGAATGGTATATTATGCAAAGCGTTAAAAGATCCATCAAGAGGGTCTAATAAGCAAATATACTCAGGCTTTCCTTCTCCAAACTTCTTTACTCCGCTTTCTTCACTTATAACAAGCATCGGAATTTTACTTTCTTCAATAACATCAAAACAAGCTTTCTCGGCAATTGCATCTATTCTTTGAGTAGTTTTTCCATTTATTTTTACAAACTCTTTACCTTCCTCTGTGTTTACAAGATTCTCAATCTCTTCCCTTACCCTTGCAGAGATCTCTTCACATAACCTTAGCATGAAAACATTTTTAATCTAAAGATTTATATATTTTGTTTTTGTTTTTTCCATTTAGAAAAAACAAGGGAGAGAAGGTGAAGATAAAATGACAACAAGAACCGTAGAAGTGAATGAATTAAAACCCGGAAAATTTGTAGTTATAGATGGTGCTCCTTGCAAGATATTGAAAATCACTACTGCAAAACCAGGTAAGCACGGAGCCGCAAAAGCAAGAATAGAAGGAATTGGCATACTGGATAACCAGAAAAGAAGCATGGTTGCGCCTACAGATGCAAAGGTTGAAGCACCAATAATAGAGAAAAAAAGCGGACAAGTACTTGCTTTTATAGGAGACAATGTTCAGATAATGGATTTGGAAACCTACGAAACAATCGAAATACCAAAGCCAGACCCAGAGGAAATAGGTGGAACATTGGTAGAAGGAGGAGAAGTCGATTATATTGAAGTGATGGGACAGAGAAAAATAACCAGAGTAAAATAAATGCTCTTTACCACTCCTTTTACTTTTGGGAAAAGGGAAACAACCTTAGATAAAGCAAAGTACGCTGTTGTAGGCGTGCCTTTCGACGCTTCCGAAAGTTATCGAGTCGGTTCTAGATATGCTCCTATGGCTATAAGAGAAGCCTCAAGAGAGCTTGAGGATTATGATATACTTGAGGAGTACGACCTTACAAAAATAAGAATATGTGATGTTGGAGATGTTGAAATATCTTATGGTTACTTTGAAGAGACATCTAAGAGAGTGACCACAACAATAAAGGAAATTCTGGAAAATAAGGTTATACCAGTTGTTCTTGGAGGGGAGCATACTATAACCTACTCGGTTTTAAAAGCCTATGAAAATAAGGAACTTAGAGTAGTTATATTTGATGCCCACTTAGATTTCAGGGAAGAGTATCTTGGAAACAGATTTTCGCATGCCTGCGTAACTAGAAGAATAGGAGAAGTAGTAGGATATGAAAATATACTTGTAGTAGGGGTGAGAAGCGCATTAAGAGAGGAGCATGAAGAAGCAAGAGATAAGGGAGTTAAAATACTTAAAGCAAACGAGTTTGACCCAAGCGAAGTAGTTAAACACGTCAAAGATAAAGAAGTTTACATTTCAATAGACTTTGATGTTTTTGACCCAAAGGAAGCCCCCGGAGTTTGCAATCCCGAGCCTCAGGGTTTGAGTTTTAGGGAAGTTGTGGATAGCATGGAATTCTTAAAATACTGTAAGCTTTCTGGTTTTGATGTGGTTGAGATTACTCCATTATATGATAGTTATACCCAGGTGCTCGCCGCAAAATTAATATTTAAGATATTATCCAAGAATGATAAAGCATGGGAGCATACCCGATAGAGATAGGCAGAGATTTGTATCTGACAAAATTTGGAGGATGGAGCGCTGAGCTGAAAGACAACCAGATAGGTCTAAATAAAGAACGTCTCAAACAGACAAATTTGCTCCCATATACCCAAGTAATTATAAAGAAAGTGGAGGAGAGCAAAAGTATTCCTCTTTTTAAGAGAGAGTTTTTCAGAGTTGTACCCATAGATAAAACTTTTCCAGAGGCTTTTTTAAAGTCCTTAGATGGAGAGGTAGTACTATCTTATGAAAAAGCAGAGTTAGATATAGAAGAGGGAAGTTATATAGTCTTAAACAGTGCTCTAAACGCACTCGATTCTCCAGAGTCATGGGTAGAAAAGCTTGTAGTAAAATTTCTTAAACGCCGGGGATGGGATTTGAACCCATGAGGAGCAAAGCTCCAGTGGATCTCGAATCCACCGCCTTTCCTGGCTAGGCTACCCCGGCTTTATCATAACTCTTAACCTTGCCCTTCGCAAATTTTTTGTTAATAATTTCAAAAATGCAAACATTTTTGTAATATTATTTGATTTTTATATCTTTTAAAATATATTATTTATAATATATTTTAAATAGTATATATTTATAAAT
>CBFDVL010000137.1:0-2765 GCA_965613365.1 uncultured archaeon
AGTATAAAATATGTCCGTCTCTTCGAAATTTGCGAGAATTTCATAATTTGGCAAGAGTTTCTCGAGGTTTCCGTCGTGATTTCCCTTTATTATAATAATTTGAGCTTTCTCAGAAAGTTCATCTATTAACTTAGGAATCTCTCTATATTCTTCGAAGGTTGCTCTTGGTATGTTGTGCTTCAAGTCTCCAAGTAAAATTATTCTTTTTGCCTTAGTTTTCTCGAGGAGAGAAACTATCCTTTTTTTAATTTTCTCATACTGTGAGAAAATGAAAATCCCTTTTTTTCTAAGCTCATATTCCAAACCTATGTGTAGATCCGCTATGACTAAGGTTTTGCCTACTAGTAAAGCTCTCTCGTTATAAACTGGAAACATAGACTTAAATAGAAGCTTTAAGAAATTTAAAAATGATGTTTCCTCACCGAAGGTTAAGCGATAAAACAAAGAAAGCAATGCAAGACTGCATAGAAAATATAGAGGAGCTAAGCAAAGAATGTGTTGAGAAAGCAAAAAGAGAAATTTCAAAAACTACTGGTCATAGAAATGTTGAGCTTGTGTGTAGTGGAAATGCTGCAATTTTCTTAGTACTGAACTTTTTAAAAGAAAAAAAAGCGAGGGTAATGCTTCCTGACCAAGGAGCTTGGATAGGAGCAAAAAAAATAGCAGATTTTTTAAGAGTTGAAACATGCGAGCTAAAAACAGACTTAGGCTTAATAATTCCAGAAGTTTTAGAAAAGGAGATTAAAAAAAAGAAACCTCACGCTTTATTTCTAACTTCATTCGCTGGTTACATAGCTGAGCAGAGCATTAAAGAAATCAGCGAAATTTGTAGAACCTACGAGGTTTTACTAATAGAAGATGCCTCCGGTGCAATAGGAGATGAAAGGTTAGCTAATGGTAAATACTCAGATTTTATCGCATGTTCTACGGGAGAGCCAAAAATTCTCAATCTTTACTCAGGAGGATTTCTTTCCACAAGCTTGGATATCTCTTTAAATATACCAAAAATTTTTAAAATAAGCCCTTTAGTATGCGTGGGCATTGTAGAAGAATTAAAGCTTGCGAAACAAATAATAACAATGCTGAGCAAATACTCTTATATGCTAAAAGAAGAAATTGGAAATGTTGTGCATAAAGAAAAGCGTGGAATATGCGTAGGCTTAGAGGTAAAACATGCGAAAAAAATGGCTAAGTTACTTAGAGAAAAAGGTTTAAAAACAGATTTAGGTGCTTCATTAGTAACCATTTGCCCTAACTATAATAGGTTTCTAAAAGAGGGAATAGTAATAGAACTTAAAAAATTAGATGTATTTAAAATAAAAAACGGGGATATAATTAGAATAGGGGAGATAATAAATGAAACCAAAGGAGCTTTGGGTTAAAGCTGCAGTAAAGCTGGCAAATGAGATTAAGCCAGACGTTATATTGCTTTTAACTGATAATGTTGAAGAATATGAATTATTATCGAGGGAGAAATTAAATGCACCTTTAATCGTATCAACCACAAGCAAAAACGTAAGTTCCTCTGTAAAAAACTCTTTAACTTTAATAGCTCACAGCCCAAGCTTGAAATCCGATGTTGAACATTCGTTAGCACTTGCAATGAATAAAAGAAGGGTTAAAGAAGGAGACATAGCTCTATGCTTAAGCTTTGATAAGGGATGCTTTAACCTATATCTATGCCAGATATCTAAGGAAAGTCTTAGAGATACGATTTATGAGTTTATAAGGAAAACCAAAATAAAGCCAAAAGTTTTCGAGGCTGTTTTAAATATAGCTCTTGAAATTGGGAGAGAGGGTAGAGAAGGCAGACTTATAGGCACCGCCTTTCTTATCGGAGACAGCGACAAGGTTCTTAAAAATTCAAGGCAAATGATATTAAATCCCTTTAAAGGTCATAGAAAAAAGGAGAGAATGATTACAAATTCCGAGATTAAAGAAACAATAAAAGAGCTTGCACAGCTTGAAGGTGTTTTTGTTCTTTCAGGCGATGGCATTCTGAGAGCTGCCGGAAGGTTTTTAAATGTGGATACCTCCTCCATAGATATCCCTCATGGCTTGGGAACAAGGCATGTTGTAGTGGCTGCGATGACCTCTATCTCTAATGCGGTAGGGATAACGGTTTCTCAGAGTGGAGGAATAGTAAGGATATTTCACAAAGGAAAAATAGTATTTACAATAGATCCCCAGAGGAGAACCTTTCTTTCCTCTTAGTTCTATACTCCAATATTATTTCTTCAAGTTTTTCTTCCTCTATCCGTTGGATTTCCTTTTCCAAGCTTTCCTTTTCAACCACAGCAAAGTTGTCGATTTTCCTTATATTTACTCTATCAGTGGGAATTACTATCGCATTTGATAGCGTTTCCCTTGCAAGGTGAGACATTTGCTCCATGTCGGCGATAATTGCTTTTGGTTTAAGGCTCAGCAATTCCTCTGCAATACTCTTTCCCCCTCCATGGCTATCTTCAATATAAATTATCTCCCCCTCTCTAAATTCTTTTTTCAGCTTGTTTACCTCGTCTCTAGTGAATTTTGGCAATATTCTTACGATGTTGAGCCTGTCTGAGAACTCTATGATTTTCTGCCTTCTCAGCTCATTTAATTTTTCTTGAATTTTTTCTCTCAGTGTTTTTTCCTCTATTAACTTTTTGCTCAGATTTTTTATTTTCTCATCTCTAATTTTTATCTCTTTTTCTTTCTTTATTTTTGCATAAACTTCTTCTTTTATCTCTTCTATTCTTCTTTCCAGCTCCTCAATCTTCCTG
>CBFDVL010000138.1:0-2761 GCA_965613365.1 uncultured archaeon
TAAGAGACAGGAGCATCGCATTTGCAGAGGAGTAATCTAACGGTTCTGGTTCTTTTTTCTCAAGCTTTACCCAGAGAGGGGAATCTCTGCTGTTTCTGAAGGGATGAACCTCGAGCCAGTCTCTCAGGTAAGATGCCGACCAAGTTACCACAACGGGTTCGCCTTCCTGGGTTTTTCCGTGAACGTAAAGCTTCGCCCCGATGTCAATGAGTTCAACGTCTTTTATTTGCAGTCTCAAGATATCTCCCGGTCTGAAGCCGATCTCCTCAAGCAGGGCAAGAAAAGCTCTATCTCTCGGGTGAGTGGCAGCCTGCCTGAGCCAGCGAATCTCCTCTTTGGTTGGTATCTCCTCCCGGTCTTTCAGCTTATCAACCATCGGTATCTTCATGTCTTTTACTTCGACAGGCCATGGCAGAAGAAGAGCAAGTCTCTCAAGTTCTTTCGGGGAGTACCTTCCATCAACGTAGTCCTCAGGGTATCCCAGCTCGCTTCTCATCCATGCTATGAATTTCCTCATTATTATCCTGAAGTCTCTTCTCGCCCATTCTCTCTTTTTAGGATCGGTATCCACGGCGAGGAGAATTTCTTTTATATCTCTTTTTGCAATGTAGAGAAGACTTTTCCTTCTCTTCTTTTTTGCCTCATAGATTTTTGCAAGTTGCTTTAGGTATGAAATGTACTTTGCAGCTCTTATGTCGGAGATCTTCTCCTTGTAGAGCCCGACCCTGCAGCTCTGGACAAAGTCGATAATAAGCTTTCTGTTCTCATCTAGAATTTCTTCCCTTTTCAGACTTTCAATTGCATTCTCAAGCTTCCTGTTGGAATTGTATATGTCTATCTTCATCATTCTCTCTTCACCTCCTTCAGAAATAAAAAGAGAAGAGGTAGCTCTGAGTTACCCGCTGCAGAATACCCGCGGTTCCGGTCCTTCCGCTTTTCAGGTTTCGTGCAACGTTTTTCGAGACCGGTAAAACGCCGTTTTCTTCTCAGAAGAGGAGTTATTTGAAGCGTGAGCGCGAAGAAGCCCGGTTTTGGAGCCGGAGAGAACGTTTCAAATAGGTTTCTCCAGCACCTTACAAAAGAAAACTCTGTGGATAAAAGCAAGTTATTTGAAACGTAAAGCTCCCTCCCAAAACAAAACCGGTACTGGCACAGAGTTATTTGAAACGTGTTTGAAACGTAAAAAATGCTGTTTTGCTGATTGCAATAATCCTTGTAAAAAGGGCTCTGAACAAGAATTTTAGTGCCCCCACCGGGATTTGAACCCGGGGCTGAGCCTCCGCAGGGCTCCATGTTATCCAAGCTACACCATGGGGGCTACACTTAAACTTTTTTATAACATGTAAAACAAATTTTTTCCAATGGAACTTTTACAAGCCATTTTACTTGGATTGCTTCAGGGTTTAACTGAGTGGCTACCAATTAGTAGCTCTGGTCAAGCCATACTTGCTCTAACAAATCTCTTAAAAATTCAAGGTATGGAAGCTCTGAACATTTCCTTCTTTCTACACCTTGGTAGCTTATTTGCGGTTTTTATCTATTTTAGAAAAGAGATAATAGAGATTTTAAGACTTAAAAGCCCTTATCTTAGATTTATATTATACTCCACTATAGCAACAGGTATAGTTGGTTTGCCCATCTATTTCAAACTTGAAAATTTTCTTTATGGCAATGAGATTAATAAACTCGTGGGCATCTCATTAATAATAACTGGAATAATCCTAAGATTTTCAAAAGAGAGAGGAAGCAGGGATATAAGTAACTATGAACTAAAAGATGCTCTCTTTGCTGGTATAGCACAGGGATTTGCCATAATCCCGGGGATTTCAAGGTCTGGCGTAACGGTTGCGACTCTTTTGTCAAGAAGATTTTTACAACAAGAAGCTTTGACTATATCATTTCTAATGGCAATCCCAGCGATCATTGGGGCAAACGTTCTAAGCTTATCCTCGCATAATATCACCCTTACCTCTGAGATTTTCGCTGGTTTATTAGCTTCATTACTATCAAGCTTAGTTGGAATAAAATTTCTCTTAGAAATCTCCAAAAGACTTAGATTCGATTTATTCTGCATATTTTTTGGAGCTATTGCTGCTTTAATCTAAATTTCTTCGGGAGTTGCTCTTCCTCTTTGAGTCTTAGTAATTAGTAACTCAACCTCGCCACCTCAATATTTTTTGGTGGAGGGTACATAACATCTTCTCCATGAAAAAGTCTTAATTTTTAAACGTATTATTACGAGGATATATCCTCAAACCTAAGCTTCTCTTCAATCAAGCCTTTTATAATCTCGGGAAGCTCGTCAATTTTTGCTCTCACCTGCTTCATGGAGTCCCTTTCCCTGATAGTTACTGTCTTGTCTTTAAGACTGTCGAAATCTACCGTAATTGAAAATGGTACGCCTATCTCATCTACTCTTGCGTATCTTCTGCCTATGGAATCGCTTGAGTCAAAGACTCCAATGTAATTCAATGAGCGAAGCTCATTAAATATGCCTTCAGCAAGCTTAACAAGCTCTTCTCTTTCAAGCAGTGGAAATACCGCAAACTTGACTGGAGCAACCTTTGGCTTCAAGCTTAATATTCTTCTGCCTTCTCTTTCTCTATAACTTGATTCCAAAACGCAATATAGTATTCTGTCTATTCCAAAAGAAGGTTCTATGACATGCGGAGTTATTTTCTCACCAGAAATAGCTGTCTCTTATACACATCTCCGAGCCCACGAGACTAGGCATGATCTCGTATGCCGTCTTCTGCTTGAA
>CBFDVL010000139.1:0-2730 GCA_965613365.1 uncultured archaeon
ATGATACGGCGACCACCGAGATCTACACCTAAGCCTTCGTCGGCAGCGTCAGATGTGTATAAGAGACAGCTCTGGGTGAGAGAGATGAAGCATTACTTTAGGGCGAGAAGTAGATTCCTTGGAAGCTTAGCTACTCCTATCTTCTGGTTAGCTTTTGTTGGTATTGGCCTAAGCTCTGCCTTTTATCCAAGATATCTTGATTTCATGTTCCCTGGAATAATTGGCATGACGATATTGTTTACATCGACCTTCTCAGGAGTTTCGGTCCTCTGGGATAAGCAATTTGGATTCATGAAGGAAATTTTCGTTGCACCCATAAGCAGAGTTTCAATAGTTCTTGGCAAAATGCTTGGTGGAGTGAGCATAGCCATGCTTCAGGGCATTTGCATTTTGCTATTCTCAAAAATATTTGGGATTAAGATTTTGTTTCAGGGCGTTATTCCCTCGCTTTTTATCATGTTTTTAATCTCGGCTTCATATGTATGCTTTGGTTTGATATTCGCAGCAAGAATGGAAGATCCTCATGGATTTCAAATCGTAGTCAACTTTTTGATAATGCCGATGTTCTTTCTTTCTGGCGCGCTGTTTCCCATTACTAAGATTCCCACTTGGCTAAAGCTTTTGGTATGCATTAACCCATTCACCTATGGTGTAGATGCCTTAAGACTATGCCTTATTGGAGAAGGAGCCTTCTCCCTTACAAAAGACGTTATAGCCATCTTAATTTTCTTTATCTTAACCCTTTCCTTAGCAACTTATTTATTTAGAGAGATGGAGGCATAGATTATGAAAGCTTATGTTATTAAAACCATCATGGGAATATATGCCTTTGACGAAGAAGGAGAATTAATTGAGAAAATCCCATTTCCCAAGGACGCTAATGCAATCGCAGAGAAGCTTAGCAAAGAGTGCGAGGAAGAGAGAAAAATAATAGAAAAGCTCAAAGAGCAAGGTTATAAAGTGAAAAAGAAACCAAAATTTCTTGAGAGAATAAAAGTAGATAAAAAACTTTTGCGTGAGGTTTCTTTAATTCTTGCTGAGAGAAAAATCAAGGAAAAGGCCAAGGAAAGAGATAGAGTTATAATTCAAGCAATTGAAGCTCTTGACGATTTGGATGAGAGCATTAATTTGCTGAAGGAAAGATTTTCTGAATGGAAGGCATTGCCTCTTGAGTTTGGAGATATAGAAAAAGACTTTCATGAAAAAATAAAAGAACTCGAAAAATTTAGAAAAAGACTTGAAAAATTCGTTGATGCTGAGATGCAAAAGCTCGCTCCCAATATCTCAGCTATATTAGGCTCTCCCCTCGGTGCAAGACTAATTTCCTTAGCAGGTGGTTTAAATAAGCTCGCTTTATCACCTGCAAGCAGAATTCAGGTGCTTGGAGCTGAGAAAGCTTTATTTAAGCATGTTATCAAAGGAAGTAAGCCTCCAAAGCATGGGATAATATTTCAGCATGCTTTAATAAGAAACTCTCCCAAAAGGCTGAGAGGAAAAATCGCAAGAGCCTTGGCTACGAAAATCGCAATCGCAGCCAAAGCTGATGCTTTTTCAAAGCGCTATATCGGAGATGAGCTGAAGAAAAAGCTTGAAGCAAGAGTAAAAGAGATAAGGCAAAGATAAAATGCTACCGAGAATACCAGAGATAACGAGAACAAACGATTTAATAGATTTAGCTTTTAGAAGAGCTGCCAAGGAAAGTAGCTTGCTTACTATTAGAGGAGTTCCAAGACTTATTAGAACAAGAAAAAAAGAAGAGAAGAAGGTAAAGGTAGTAGCGAGAGTAATAAAAAAGCATCTTAACAAGGTTTTAAAAGCTCCTAGAATAGAGGAGCTTCCTTCTTTTTACCAAGAGCTTGTTGATATAGCTATTGGAATTGAGAAGTTAAAGAAATCCTTTGGAGCTGTTAAGTGGGCTGTTAAAAAAATAGAGAGTTTAGAAAAGCATTATAAATATAAAATAAGGACCTCTCAAACTGAAGTGGACGCTTCAAAATATAGAAGAGAGTTTTATGGCAGGACAGCATCTATACTAAGAGACATAAGCGAAGAAATAGATTTTTTAAGAGATGCAAGCAGAAAATTACGAAGTTTTCCAGTCGTTAAGGACATTTTTACAATAGTTATTGCGGGCATGCCAAACGTTGGTAAATCAACTTTTTTAAAAGCTATCACTACCTCAAAGCCAAAGATAGAGAGCTATCCCTTCACAACAAAGCGGATATTATTGGGATATTTCAAAAGAAGATATCGCGAGTATCAGGTTGTGGATACTCCCGGACTGCTTGATAGACCTCTTGAAAAAAGGAATCCGATTGAAAAACAAGCAATCTTAGCTTTAAAACATCTTGCAAATGTTATAATATTCATCTTCGACATCTCTGAAACATGTGGATTTACTCGGGAAGAACAGCTCAAAGTTTTTAAAGAAATCTCATCCCTATTCAAAGTTAAAGTAATTCCTGTGGTTAATAAAGCCGATATTTTAGACAAGGAAAAAATTAAGGAGTTTGAAGAAAAAATAGGCGAAAAGATTTTTGTATGCTCAGCTTTGAAAAAGGAAGGTGTGGAGAATATTATAGAGGAAGTAATAAGGTCAGCTTCTCCCGTCTGAAGACGGGAGCTTGCTCTCGGAGGAATTAAAATAATGCCATTCAACCTCTTCATCGAGCCAGACGGGACGGCTGACATCGCCCCCAGCTCTGGAAATCTGGGGCTGGGTGCTGAGAG
>CBFDVL010000140.1:0-2695 GCA_965613365.1 uncultured archaeon
TTTTCAAGCAGAAGACGGCATACGAGATCATGCCTAGTCTCGTGGGCTCGGAGATGTGTATAAGAGACAGGTCAATTTTTAAGGAATTTTTTGAGTAACTTCAGATTTTTTACGGGACTGCTCTTCAGAATTTTAACCGTCAAATTGTATATGCTCGTGGCAAGGAAACACACAAAGATTGCCCCAAGAATTGCATATTTGCTCCAGTGCCTTATTGGCCTTAGCTCGTTACCCTCTTTCAAAGCTCGGATGAACTTCTCTGCCTTATCTCGTTGTTTGTACAGCTCTAGAATTCTCTTCTCGTCGGCATCTAAAGAGCTCTCCAGGATGAAGAAGCCCTCTATACCTGTGATGTAAGGGTTTTCAGGATTTCCAAGCGTAAGCTGAAGGTAAGGGTAAAGCTCAACCCAGCCATTGTCAAAGGGGAGCCTCTCTACTGGCCTGCGTTTCTTAGCTTTTTTCGCCAGCTTATTCCCTACGAGCTTCTGCCTCTCGAATTTAGATTCCTTCTTTCTAAGCTAGTCCTTGAGCAGGTCGGGGGAGAAGTAAACATAGAGGTAGAGCCATTCTTGCTTCTCCCTATCCTTATCCTTATCTTTCTCCCTCAACTTCACGCAGTAGTAAGCTTTGTTATTGAGCTCGAACTTCCTAGGCTTAAGCTTCCAGAAGTTTCTTGTGTACCTCTTGTATGTCCTAACCTTTTTGGGCTTGAGCGTGAGGTAGTCGAAGCCTAACTTAACAACCCTCTCCTTGTTTGCCTTGGAGTTTGCTCTCGCATCAAAGATTAAAAGGCTACCTTTATCAAGCACTCTGCCAGCGACGCTCAGCAAGTATTTGAAGTGCTTTTGTCTGAATTACCCCTCTGTACAGTTACCGCACAAGGAACATCGTTTATGCCAGTGGCTATTCCAATCGTGACCTGCTTTTTGTCGGGTCTTCTGTCTCTTGAGTAGCCCAGTGCAGAAAGCTCCGCCTTCTCTCCCTCGAAATAGGTTGAGGTTATATTATGTCGAAGATCGAAGATTTGTTCGCTTGCTATTAAACCATGCCTCTTTAAAACCTTCTGGTACCTCTCTAAAAGAATTGGCAAGCACTTACCTGTAATTTCAAGCGTCCTGTATAAAGATCGCTCTGATAGTCTCTTTCTAAACCCTAGGATTTCAAAGACTTCTTCCGGGTAGGTTTCCAGAATGCGGTGAACAGAAACAGCATGGTAAGGCGGTTGTAAAGCAAAAGCTTTACTCTAGCTTCGAAGTTCCTTGCCTTGCTGCTTATGCATGAGAAGACCCCGGAGATGAGACCGAAATCTTTTTCTACCTTGTCGATTAAAGTTATACCACCTAGTGGTAGGGTTACTGCAGTTGTTTGTGTTTGTGTTTGTGTTTTTGGTTTCATGGAGGAGATGTTTTACATCTCCTCCACTAAAAAATATTAAGTGGCGAAGTTAGGTTATAAAATAAATTTATAATACTTAGGTATACTGATAAGACCTTCTATCCTCGCCTATCTTTTCTGCACGCATTATGTCATCTATGGTAACAATTCCTATTAGTTTGCCTTTTTCTACTACAGGCAATCTCCTTATAACATGAGATGCCATGAGCTTAGCCGCTTGCTTTATGTTTTCATCCTTCTCTATGGTTTTTAAATCACTGCTCATTACCTCTTTCACCTTGGTTTCAAGGCTTTTTCCCTGAGCAATTATTTTATAAGCTAAGTCTCTTTCAGTGATTATTCCTATCGGTTTTTCGTCTTCCACAACCACCAAGCAGCCAATTTTATTCTTCCTCATCTCCTGCGCAGCTTCTTCCATCGTTGCGTTGGGAGAAATTGTTTTAACATTCTTAGTCATTATATCCTTAACCTTCATGGTTAAATATAGGACTTTTCTAATACTTAAAACATGGAGATAGCAAAGGAGCTTCTTAGGCTTATAGAGATAGATAGCAGAAGCGGAAATGAAGCAAAGATAATAAAATATCTTGAAAAAAGGCTTTTAAACTTAGGTTTCTCCTGCGTAAAGCAAAAAATAACAGATAAGAGGGAAAATCTGATAATCAATCCCTTAAAGACCCCTAAGCTTGTTATCTCGACTCATGTTGATACAGTTTCTTTGGAAAATCCTCCAAGAATTGAAAACAGCAGAGTCTATGGCATAGGAAGCTCTGACCCCAAGGCAAGCATAGTATCTATTTTGTATGCCCTTGAAAAAATTGAAAAGAATGTGCTTGAGGAAAAAGGAATAACAATAGCTTTTTTTGTGGACGAAGAAGAACAAGGCTTGGGTTCTGAGAGATTCTGCGAGATTTATAAACCAAAGTATGCCCTCGTTTTGGAACCCACTGATTTAAATATATGCATAGCAGAAGCTGGAAGCTATGAGGTTGAAATAATAGTTAAAGGAAGAGCAGCCCATGGTAGCGAAGTAGAGAAAGGAGAAAACGCAATAATAAAGGCTTTTGATCTCCTAAAGGAGATTGATAAGCTATCTTTCCTTAAGGAGGAGCATGAGCTAATAGGTAAAAGCAACTTTAATATACAAATGATAAAAGGCGGAGGAAAGCTCTTAGCTGTACCAGAGGTTTGCGAACTTATTATAGACTTCAGGCTTTTGCCTACGCATAATCTAAAAAATGTAAAATCTGAGATAGAGGATTTCTTGCGAAGTAAAAAGGCTGAGTTTAAATTCATAGAT
>CBFDVL010000141.1:0-2628 GCA_965613365.1 uncultured archaeon
TATTTGTTTTTTTTTTTAATGATACGGCGACCACCGAGATCTACACCTAAGCCTTCGTCGGCAGCGTCAGCTGTGTATAAGAGACAGTCACTAACTCAGCCTTGGGTTCTATCATCATCGGAACTTTTATCTTTATTTCTTCTTCCACTCTAAATAAACCGGGCAAAGCTTACACTCGCTTGGTGGGTTGTTTTTGTCTTCTATTTTAGGGGGGCACTCAGGATAACTTCCTATACAGTTTGGATATTTGTTTTTTATTTTCTCCCATGCAAGCTCTGCTTCTGTCTTTCTTCTTGGAAGTTTTTTCTTTATTTTCCTTGCCATCACCAAAAAAAAGATTAATTAAAATATATAAACCTAACCGTTGATGGAAAAAATTGTAGAATCTGGAGAGGATTATAGGATTGTCAAGAAGAACTCTAAGTACTACTACGTACTTAATATTCCCGAGCTGAGTAGAGATGAGAAGCTCTTTTTAGAGGAGGTAAGAAGAAAGGCTATAACCGATATAAGAATAGACCCCTATGCGGTAAGAGATGAGCATGCAAGAAGAAAGCTCCTTATAAAGGAGATATTAGAGCTGATAAACCAAGAGGAATGGAGATGGGAGCTTAAAGAGATACCTCTGAAGTTAGAAGAAGATAAAAAACAACAGATAGCTAACATTATTGTTGACCACATGATTGGTTATGGTTACCTCGACCCTTTAATTAAGAACGATGACCTTGAGGAAATAATGGTTCTCGGCGTTGGACCTCCTGTTTATGTTTATCATAGAAAATATGGAATGTGCGAATCTAATATCATATTTGAGAGAGAGAGTGAAATAAAGGTGATAATAGAGAAGATTGCAAGACTCGTTGGTAGAAGAATAGATATAAGCGTCCCTCTGCTTGACGCAAGATTGCCAGATGGCTCAAGAGTTAACGCAACTCTACCACCAGTAACTCTTGATGGTCCCACGATAACTATAAGAAAATTTAAAAAAGAACCTTACACGATCATAGACCTTATAAATTTTAATACTCTTAGCTCAGAGATTGCCTCATTTCTATGGTTAGCTACCGAAGGGCTTGGCAGAAAACCTGCAAACATATTAATAGCTGGTGGAACGGGCTCAGGTAAAACCACAACACTAAACTGTCTTGCGATTTTCATACCCGAAAGACAAAGAATAATAACGATCGAAGATACTGCTGAGCTTCAGCTTCCTCTAAAACATAAGATAAGAATGGAGACTCGTCCGCCCAACGTTGAAGGAAAGGGAGAAATAACAATGGACATGCTTCTGAAGAACACTCTTAGAATGAGACCTGATAGAATAATAGTTGGAGAGGTAAGAGGAGAAGAAGCAAAAACCCTTTTTATAGCCATGAACACTGGTCACGAAGGTTGCTTAGGAACTTTGCATGCTAACAGTGCGAAAGAGACGATAACCAGGTTAGTTAATCCTCCGATGAATGTTCCAAGAATTATGATTCCCGCACTTGACTTAATTGTAGTTCAGAACAGATACTATACAAAGGGAGGGCTGATAAGAAGAGTAAACGAAATAGCTGAAGTTTATTCTGAGGGAGGGAGAATTAAAATAGACAACATATATGAGTGGAATCCTCCTAAGGACTCCTTTAAAAAGAGCAAGAAAGAAAGCATCATAATAAAGGAGATATCCAGATTCTCTGGAGTGCCTCCAGATGAAATTCTTGAGGAAATCGAAAATAGGAAAAAACTACTGGAATATCTAAGAAATAATAACATAAGAGAGCTTACCAAGGTTCATGCCTGGATTCAGGGTTATTATGAGGAAAAAGAGAAAATATTGAATAAAATATCTACTTAGTTTCTTTATCTATTCCTCTTAGCCTCATCAGGCGAGGAAGCGGTTATATATAACATCACATACATTTTTAATCACCCAAGTGGTGATTGAGCCATGGGGATAGAAAAATTTATCATGATATTGTTAGTAGGCTATGCCTTGCTATTAGAGCTTGAAAGAAGAGAAAAGATAAAAGGGGAGAGGTATCTCTTCATATTTATATTCAGGACCGAAAGAGGAAAAGAAATTATATCAAAGATTGCAAGATTTAAAAGATTCTGGCTTTTTATTGGAAATATTGGTATATTAGTTGGAATTCTTGGTATGTTTGCAATTTTCTTTTTTCTCTATTCCTCGCTTTACTCTCAATATTTTCTAAAACAATCCATTGGTGGGGTGCAGCTTGTAATTCCGGGTGTTACAATACCTTTTTGGTATGGGATACTTGGCTTGGGGAGCGTGATTATTGTTCATGAGATTGCCCATGGAATTTTGGCTATAAGAGAAGGAGTGCCAATAAAAAGCTTGGGAATTGCCTTGGTTACAATCATTCCTATTGGAGCTTTTGTTGAGCCCGATGAAAAAGTATTGAATAATTCTAGCTCTGGTGCAAAACTTAGAGTTTACTCCGCTGGCTCCTTTGCAAACCTAACTTTGGCTTTTCTAGCTTTTGGAATTCTAGTTGCCTTTTCTGGATTTTTCTTCTCTTCGGGAGTTGAAATTGTTGATATAGCGAAAGATTCTCCCTCTGAGGGAATATTAGAAAAAGGGATGATAATACCCTCGATAAATGGTGAAGAGATTTTAAC
>CBFDVL010000142.1:0-2626 GCA_965613365.1 uncultured archaeon
AAGAACAAAATTTATCTTTGTTTTAGATTTTATATATAATCCAATTTTTTCCCTCATATAAAATCCCCCCACTAGCAACATTATTTTCAAACTTTCGAGGTAGTATCACCATTGAGATGTTGTATTTATCCAAAACGCTTCTGTCAAAAGTTCTTAAATATTCTCCGGCATCTTTCACTTTTTCTCCAAAGTATGGCACGTAGTTGTATTGTCCGAGAACTGTTTTGTGTTTAGTGTATGCTGGTATCATAAGAGAGATTATCCCATTATACGAGAGAATAACCTGGGTTTCTTCAACTTCCTCTAACTTTTTTAGAATATCGTATTCTTCAGCCGTTATTCTCAATGGGTCATATTGATAACTTTTCAATGCGGGAGAAACTTCTCCTCCTATTTCAACGAAGTTATGTAAAAATATCAAATTATCTGGTAAAGAAAGGAGAAAGATGAGTATTAGTAGAATGGGCTTCTTTCTTTCCATTCTGAGCAAAAGAAAGGTAAGAACAACCAGAGGAAAGAACAAATTTCCTCTGGTAAAATGCATGGGTTGATACCCTTGAAAAAAGGGTATTAAGTCGTTGTTTATCAAGATAAGCTCGGCTATAATCCAGTATATTATAAATCTATTTTTTCTTTCTTGCGAGCTTCGCTCACATAAAAGATTTTTAATTCTCCTTCCCAGTATTATTGGAGTTAAAATGAAAATTCCCCAGGCTGAAGGATATCTTTCTAAACCTAGATGCCTTGCATTATATAAAAATTTCCAATTTTCAGCTATATTTCTTGATAAAGGAAACATATATAGGAATATTCTGTAATAGAAAATAAAAATCAGAGAAATTATTAAAAAGGGCTTATAATTTTTGTCTCTTTCAGCTATAAAATACAGAGCATATATGCATAATAAAGTAGCGCCAGTAAAGGGATGAGACCACCAAGTTAAGAAATAAAAAAGGGAAGAAAGTTTGTAGTTTTTTCTAAGAAAAAACAAAATGCTTGCAAACATCAAAACATGGGAGAAAACCTCCAGAGGATAGTAAGTAACTCTAAACAAATTAGTGAACCACCAGTCATAGGGATATTCGACGAAAACAAAAGCTTGATTGAAGCTAAAGTTGGTGAAAAAACTTCCTATTATTGCGAATACGTAAGCCAAACCCCCTCCAAAGCAAAGGGTTAGAAAGGAATATTTTAAAAATTTACCTTCAAAAAATTCCTTTAATATCATATATCCAAGATAAAACATTGCAAAGCCAAATATTAACCTTATGGCATACCACTGCCATAGGAAAGGTATGCCAAGTTTGAGTAAAGCTCCAGTGATAACAAAAAGAAGATGGGTTAAAACCCTTGGAAACTCCTCAACGGCATAAGGAGAAGGGTAAAATATTAAAAAACCTCTCTCTGCAAAAGCTCTAGCCAAAGCCATGTAAACCACTTGCTCGTGCTGACAAAAACCCAAGAAAACCTCGCTACTTAAAGGTTTAAAATACCAGCTGAGTATGGAGAGAGTTATAATTGTGGGAGGTAATATAGATATGACTATAACCTTTAGATTATTTTTAATTCTCTCTAACATAAATTTCGGCGAGGTCATCTCTATATTTTAGCCCCCATTCTTCCTTTTCTTTTAGAAACACTGAAAGAGAGGAGTTGGTAGGAATTAAAACGATGGTTACATTGTATTTGTCCAAGATTTTGTCTGCTTCTGGAGTAACTCCAACAACCTTTTTGTATTCTCCAACTAAATCTTGATAGAGGTCTGCTCTACCATCTATGAAAACCTTTTTTTCAGGATAAAGCTTCCATATTATATAGCCCCCCCATGCATATAGGTTAAAGAGATTTCCCTCCAGCTTTTTAACCTCTTTACAAGCCTTAGATGGAAAAATCTCGTCTTCATTGAACTTTATTTTTTTTACAAATAAAAAATTGGCAAAACTTCCAAAAATTATTAATCCGATAAAAAACGATGGTATAAATATGTTTACAATGTAATTTATTTTTGGATCGCTTTTCTCAACAATTTTTTTCAACATTTTTGAGAAATTCCATGCTATTATTGGCATTGCGATTATTGCAAAGAACATTATATTCCTAACCGCAAAAAGGGAAAAGTGAACAAAAATAACAAACAAAAAAAGTTCGAAGATAGAAGGGGAAGAAAATGGAAAAATGAAAAAAGAAGCTAAGAGAAATGCCTCAAATGGGCTTAGTTTATGAAAGCTTGGCGATTGCCATTCTGTAATATGTGCCGTATGAACAGAGCTTTTTGCATACTGCAAAGGATAAAGAAAAATTTTGTAGGTATAGGGATTTAAAAAGCATAAAGCTATGGGAATTAAAAGTTTTGCTTCTTTTCTTCTCATGGCATAGAAGGTTAGGATAAAAGTCCCTAGGATAAACCCCGCATGAAAATTTACCCATAATGGGAAAATAGTGAATAATGGTAAATATTTTTCGTTTTCAAGAAGATAAAAGGTTAAAGATAAGAAAAACAAAGTGAATATGAGAGGTCTTGTTGGAATTCCAAGACAATTTAATAAAACACATGAAAAAAATGTGAAGGTTAATGAAACAAGAGGGTCGCATTTTTTTCTTATATTTAAATAGACAAGGTATAGTG
>CBFDVL010000143.1:0-2580 GCA_965613365.1 uncultured archaeon
TTTTCAAGCAGAAGACGGCATACGATATCATGCCTAGTCTCGTGGGCTCGGAGATGTGTATAAGAGACAGTTATTAAAGTATCCTTGACCCTTCTGGGTTATTGAGTAGACCTTTATCTTTCCCCGCCTCTCTTTTTTTATTATTCCTCTTCTCTCAAGGTCTTTGAGCAGGGGATAAACCTTGCCTTGATTGATATGCAAGCCATATTTCCTTACCATGGACTTTATTATCTCGAATCCCATCATGGGCTTATTATAAAGAAAAGACAGCACTACAAATTCCAAGTTTTTCTCCAAGAAATTTTTTACGGTTGAAGGGTCACTATCATGCAATTCAATCATTATTAATTGAAATACTTTCTTTCGACTAATTAAATTTTTGGTTTAATGTTTCAAAAACTGAAAAAAAATGTATATATAGATAATAACCGTATTCTTGGAGTAGAAAGTAAGGAGGTTTAAAAAATCACCCCAAAAAAATTCCTATGGGGAAATAAAGCTCAAATAGGCATTGGAACTTTAATAATCTTCATAGCTATGGTTTTGGTGGCAGCTGTTACTGCAGGCGTATTAATGCGCACCTCAGAAAGCTTGGAATCAAAGGCTACAGCTACCGGCGAATCCGCCACCAAGGAAATTTCCACAACCATTAAAGTTATTGGTATAATGGGATATAACTACCAAGCAAACAGCACGGGTTCTACAATAACGAAGCTCATATTAACCTTGACTCTTGGTTCTGGAAGTTCTCCCTTAGACTTTGATAGTATAGTTTTGAGTTATGCAAGTGGAGATGTGTATATTCGCGGAATAAGATACAATTCCTCGGTTAGAGATACTGAAAACAGCACCACTACAGATAACGATATTGCCGACTTCGGAATAGTGCCGATTTACGAAATTACTCAAGATGAGGTTCTTGAAAGAAACGAAATAGTGGAGCTTCACTTCTGGATCGAGGACGGCAATGGGGACTATCCTCTAACAATAAATAAAGAATTTTCCTTAACCTTAATGCCCGTGGGAGGAACTCCCATAACGATTAAGAGGGTAACACCTCCCGCGATAAGAGGAAAATACATAGAGCTTTAGTTGGGGTAGAGACATGGATAAAGCAGAAATTGTAAAGGAAATGAACTTTAACCAAGACGAAGCAGAAGTTTTTAGAAGAGCCCTTAGAATCCAAAATGAATTGCTTAAGGAAAGCGTTGATAGAAACTTGGAGATTTTTGAAGATTACGAGAGATTGAAGGATAAAATCTCAGACATAAATGAAAAATTCGAAGAAAAGATAAAAGAACTTAAAAATCTACATGAAATGAGGAAAAAACAAGAGAAAAGGATTGAAAATCTCATAAATAAGATTAGCGAAATGAGCAATCTCATAGATTATGTTAGAGAGCTTAAAAAGAGAAATGAGGAGCTTGAAAAAAGGCTCAAATTATAATGATTTTAAGGATAATTCTTATAATATTTATTGTATTTGCATCAATGGCATGTGTAGATGGAAGCACGGGATTCTTAGAAAGGTTCAACATTACCTACGACAAAGAACTTACCTCAATAGCGCCCTTTGATATTCAGAGAACGGGCAAATTAGATGGGATAGTAGTCTCGACGAAGGATGGAAAGGTCTATTTTCTCGATTCTGAAGGGAGAAAAAAAGGTATGTACATATTTAAAGTTCCCGTTTATGCTGTAGCTTCCTTTGTGCATGATGGAAACAAAAAGATGGATGATGCTCTGGTTGGAGCATTGGATAATAAAGTATATGCCCTCTGGACTCCTTGGAGCGACTTTCAGGTTCCACCAGCAGACTACTGGTGGGATTATGATACTTCGCAACACATCTATTTTTTAAGCTCGGGAGACTTTGGAGAGTACGACATTGGCTATAGAAGGAATAGCGAGTATATCTTTGTTGGTACAGAAGACTACCTTGGCAGAGGATGGCAATTTTTGGTCCTAAATGCAAGTGGTTATTTGAACTGGAGTCTCAGTCTTCCAGCAAGGGTTTCAGATGCAGAGGTCTTTGATTTGCAGAGCCATAAGAAAACAGACTACATAGCCATAGCCTATGGAAATAGATTGGATGTATATACCAAAGAAGGAAGCTTTGTCTGGTCTTGGTCTTCTTCAGATGCCGTAAACGCCGTCTCCATAGCAGACTACGATGAAGATGAAGCGATTGATGACCTAATAGTTGGTTCTGGAAGTAAGCTCTATGCTTTCGAGCATAATGGTAAATTGCTCTGGAGTTTTGATTTGAATAGCACCATAGTTTCGATCACAACCATAGATAAAAATAACGATGGCATGCCAGATTACTTTCTTGTTGCCGCCGGTACGAAGTTCTATGCGGTAAAAGGGAATGAAACAAACGCAAGTATTTTGTGGAGCTATGACGTTGGTATAAAAATTTCAAAACATATTTCATTAGATTTCGAAAGAAATCTGATACTCGATGATGTTGCCTTTATCTCTGGAAATACTCTCTATGCCTATGACCTAAGTAGCTGTCTCTTATACACATCTCCGAGCCCACGAGACTAGGCATGATCTCGTATGCCGTCTTCTGCT
>CBFDVL010000144.1:0-2573 GCA_965613365.1 uncultured archaeon
TTTCAAGCAGAAGACGGCATACGAGATCATGCCTAGTCTCGTGGGCTCGGAGATGTGTATAAGAGACAGAGCTATATCAGGTTTGCATTGAGAATTTGGAAAAGGGAAGAAGATACAAGATAATAGGAATAAGAGATTACGAGCATGATTGCAAAATTTATGGCAAGGTCAAGGTTGTGGAGGTTGAGGAGGCAGAGATTCCCACGGCAATAGAGAAAAGGAAAGCTTTTCTAGGTTCAAAACTTCACTTTTCTCCTTTAAAATGCAATGATATATTTTGTGAAAATTATAATCTTTGCAATCCCGAAGGATTAAAAGAGGGTGATATCTGCGAAATTGTAGATGTAGGAAAAAAACTTCGGTGTAAAAAAGGAAAGAATATCGTTATGGTAAAGTTAAAGAGAGTCAAAGCTAAGACTTAGCTTGCTTTTCCTGTTTTTCTGGTTTTTTGAATACGTCCACGAATTCTATAGTAGTTATCTCCTCCAAGAAGTTAAATACATCCTTTGCCACTAAATGCTTAGCAAGCATGGCATTGCTTTTAATCTTTGCAATGTCCGCAAGTATTATCCTCGCCTTTCCATCTTCTATTTTTATCTCATGAGTATTTGCATCTGCAAAAGGCATGTGAAGCTCTAAGAGCAGGCGAATCTTCTCTTCAAGCTTGTTTATCTTCTCCTTAACAATTACTTCATACTCCAAAGCTTTTCCTGCAAGTTCGTAATTGAAATCTACCCTTACTCTTCCCCCTCCAACGCTTTGAACCTTGCCTATTTTTCCATCTATCTCTACTCTCATTCCGGGATAAGGCTTTAAACCGCGCTTGGTAAATTCCCTTATAGGAAAAACTTTTATGAGCTTTGGGTCTCTTTCTCCATAGCCTTTTTCAGGAGGTATCTCCACGATTTTTTTCTCCCCAACTTCGAGCCCTACTAAAGCTTCATCCAAGCCTTTAATTACATGATTTGCTCCCACAACTATTGGAGCTGGTTTAAAATCTATTTTCTCATCATATATCCCATGTTCTTTTGCTACCTTCTCTATGGTGGTGTCGAAAACCTTTCCACTTTCCTTTATTTTACCTATATAATCAATCCTTACGAAATCTCCCTTCTGCAATACCATGCTATCCACCTTTCCTCAGATACCAACCTCTATCTATAATATTTTTTATTTTATCTTTTTCTACTTTGCCGATTGCAAGGATTTCTCCTTTTTTGTTAACGATTATACATTTTTCCTTAGGTTTCAGCTTTTCGCCTTTAATAATAGAGTTAGGAAATACATCTCTCCCATATAAAACTAACTGCTCAGCCTTATCATTGACATAGATTTTTTTATACTTTGCAAATTTAGCACCTTCGAGATTTGGAAAAAATTTATTTCTCCTAAACTCGCCTATTATAACTCCAACGGTATAAGGCTCTTTATTAATTTTTTTCAATGTTTTATAAACTTCTTTTGTTGTTATAAATACCTCTCTTCTCTCAGCTTCTCCTATTAATATAACTTTGCTCTTGGGAATTGAAAGCTCCTCTTTAACTTTTTCAGCCTCATCTTTGGTTATCTTCCTGAATTTCAAGTTTCTCCTTCCTTACTTTTTTTGAGACAATCGCACTATTTCCACTCGCATCTTCCAATATTAAATGCACTTTTTTCTTTCCTTTTTTTATTTCTTCTATCTTCGAGAGAATTTCCTCTGCTTTCTCCTTGTTCCATGAGCTTGCAAATTTTACGACCTCCTCAACCCTGAGCAATATCCCTTCGACGTTAGAAATAAATCCATTGCAGAAAACTCCAGGTGTTATTGTAACGCCAAGCTCCGGTATTTTAATAACACCCTTTGAAGACCTTATAACTCTAATATTTAAGTCTTCAGCACAGGTAATTTCTAATATGTATTTAGCAGGTTCTTTTTCTTCAAGTATTAAAACATCGCTATGCTTGTAATTGCATTTGTTGCAGGACACAACGGTTTCTAAAACCTCCCCAAAATAAGGAATTTTATGGCTATGATAACTAAAATTAAGGGTTTTCTTTTTGCATATAGGACAATAGGTAAGCATTAAGCATCAGTACAATCTTTTCCTTACTCTTTCTATGGTTTCCTCGAAATCCTCAATCCTCTTCTCAGGTGTTCTGTCTATTTTAACTCCGGGAGGAGTGAGTATTAGGTGATACTCTGCTAAGCCTGCTATATCCCCTCCCATAGATAAGCAAATATCCTTTATTTCATCTATCGCGTGTTTTAATTCTGTCATATTACGCTCTGCCAGAGGTTTAATATCCAAGATAACCATGTTTCCATTGCTCAATTCTCTGGCTGAGATATCTATGTCTGCAAAACCCTTAAGTTTGCATACCTTGACATATCTCTCAGGGAAGGCAACAAAACTTGACTCCTCTCCCATAACTTGAAGTTCTACGTATTCATTTATGTCCTCAACCTTCTTTGCTTCCTCACCTTTTGCCATTTTTGAAAATATATCCAAGAATCCCATATCCTGTCTCTTATACACATCTCCGAGCCCACGAGACTAGGCATGATCTCGTATGCCGTCTTCTGCTTGAAA
>CBFDVL010000145.1:0-2556 GCA_965613365.1 uncultured archaeon
TGATACGGCGACCACCGAGATCTACACCTAAGCCTTCGTCGGCAGCGTCAGATGTGTATAAGAGACAGACTCTCTCCCAAATAAAATATGAAATTTGAAAGAATCACTGTAGATCCAAATGTTATGGGGGGGCAACCCTGCATAAGAGGGCTTAGAATACCTGTTTCTCTTATAATAAAATTAATCGCTGCAGGAAACTCTATAAAGGATATACTCAGAGATTATCCAGAGCTTGAAGAAGAGGATATTAAACAAGCACTTGAATTTGCCGCATGGATTACAAGTAAAGAAAGCATTTTGGTGCCTCCATGAAGTTTTTGGCTGATATAGGGAGATATTTGATTACGCTATCACCACAGATTTAGACTTTGGCACAATACTAGCTTATACCAAAAAGAAAAACCATTAAGACTTAAAAATCCCTCTCCAAAGGTTATAAACAATTAATGGAAGGATGGCAGTTTTAATTTTAATAGGATATTTCCTCTTCTCTTTAGTCCTTCTTATTGCAAGCTACACACGTTAAATATCAAATAATCTCCTCTACTTTCTTTGCTATGGCATCTCCCATCTCGCTCGTGCTTGCTTCTCCACCCAAATCTCTTGTTCTTACCTTGCCTTCTTTCAGCACTTCAATTACTGCTCTTTCAACCGCTTCTGCTGCCTTATCTTCTCCCAACTGCTCAAGCATTAGTTGACCAGCCAAAATAGTTGCTATCGGATTTGCGACGTTTTTGCCAGCATACTTAGGAGCTGAGCCATGGATTGGCTCGAACATGCTCACTCCCTCAGGGTTGATGTTGCCTCCCGGTGCGATTCCCAAGCCACCCTGAATCATCGCTCCTAAATCGGTGATTATATCTCCAAACATATTTGGAGTAACCACAACTTGGTACCACTCGGGATTTTTCACAAACCACATTGTTATGGCATCAACATAGGCAAATTCGGTTTCTATACCTTCATATTGTTTTGCAACCTCCTCGAAAACCTCCCTCCAGAGCGAGTAAACATTTGTTAAAACATTAGCCTTATCAACCGAGGTTACCCTTTTCAACCCTTTTCTCTCGGCAAGTTCGAAGGCAAACTGTATTATTCTCTTGGCACCCTCTCTACTAATCACACCTATTTGGTATGCTATCTCATTGTCCTTATCCTGGGTTATATCTATATCAAATTTGATTTCATAAAGGCTTCTTTTTACCTCAAGAAGAGATTTATGCTTAGCTTCTTTAAATCTATCACCAATACCAACATAGAAATCTTCGGTGTTTTCCCTTACAACGTAAAAATTCACATCCTCTGGTTTTTTGTCCTTTAAAGGACAAAATACGTTTGGATAAAGCTTTATAGGTCTTAGATTAACGTACTGGTCGAAGTAGAATCTAAGCGTTAGAAGCAAGCCTTTTTCAAGAATTCCTGGCTTTACTCTAGGATCGCCGACAGCGCCAAGATATATTGCATCGCAAGTTTCCATCTCTTTTAGGGCTTCCTCTGGGAGAACTTCTCCCGTTTTTAAATAATGCTCAGCCCCATAATCATAGTAAATCCACTTGAATTTAACTCTCGTGGCTTCAAGAACCTTCACTCCTTCCCTTATAATCTCAGGACCTATTCCATCTCCCGGTATTACCGCTATTCTGTACATGGAAAAGTTTTAAATTTCTCAAACTATTTAACTCTTTTTAATATGGTTACACTTGATGAAAAAAGAAAAATCCATGCTAAGAATTTAGAGAAGGCCGTTCAGGAGATATTAAAGAAATTTTCTGATAAAGCTGAAAGAATCAGTATTTTTGGATCATATGCAAGAGGAAGAAGGGACTTATTTACAGATTTGGATGTTTTGATAATAATGAAAAGTAATAAACCTTTTCTTGAGAGACTGAGAGAGATATACTCCATCTTGGACCTAAAAGTAGATGCAGATATATTATGGTATACTCCAGAAGAATTTGAGAGAATCAAAGATAAGCCTTTTTTTAAGAGAGTATTAAAGGAAGAGGTGGTATTATTTGAGAGAAAATCAAATTAAAGAAGGAAAAAGATGGTTAGAGCAGGTGACTGAGGATTTAAAATGGGCTAAAGATTTAGCAAAGCGCGGAGGGTATCATATAGCATGTTTTTTGTCTCAACAGGTTGGAGAAAAGGCAATCAAAGGATTTCTATATGCATATGGTGAAGAAATAGTTATAGGACATTCCATAGATAAGCTATGCGCTCACGCTTCTTTATATGATAAAGAATTTGAGGAAAATGCAAGAAGATGGGCTATACTCGATGGTTATTATGTTCCAACAAGATATCCAAACAGCATACCGGATAGCATTCCAGCAAAAATTTATAATGAGAAAGCTGCTAAGGAAGCAGTTGAGCTTGCAGAGGAAATCGTAAGGTTTGTAAAGGAGAAGATTGAGAACATGGAAAAGTTTTAAATTTCAACGATCCTGGAGAGAACCAGAATTAGAGTTTTGAGGGATATGAGAAGATAGACATTTTTACAGACAAAACCGAAATGTGAAGGCGATTTCAAATAGGCCGAGATAGTAGATATAC
>CBFDVL010000146.1:0-2503 GCA_965613365.1 uncultured archaeon
AAGTGAAAACTTTAAAAATAATTAACGCCAACTTTTTGGCATGATAAAGCTCACCGACGAAGGAAGGAAATACCTCGAAGAGGGGCTACCAGAGATAAGGCTTGCCAAATTGTTAAGAGAGAAATCTCTCGGCATACAAGAGGCTAAGGAAAAAGTTGAGAACTTTAACATAGCTGTGCAGTGGGCTAAAAAAAATAACTGGGTTGAGATAAAAGAAGGAAGGCTTTACTTGATCTCCTTCCCAAAGGAATATGAGATAGAGAAGGCTTTAAAGGATATTGCCGAAGGCAATAAAATTGAAGAAAGGCTATTGAAAGTTCTTAAGCAGAGAAAGCTTGTTGAAGAAGAGAGGGAAGACGTTTTTAAGAGAGCTGAGAAACTTGCTGGAAAAGAGATAACTCATCTTACTTCAGAGCTTATAATAACTCGTGCATGGAAAAAAGTTAAGTTCAAGCCTTACAATGTTGAAGTGCCCGGGAAGAAAATATATCCTGGCAAAAGGCAACCTTATCTTAGGTTTATCTCAAAAATAAGAAGAAAACTCATAGAGCTTGGATTTATAGAGATGGTAGGTCCCCTTGTTGAGACAGAGTTCTGGAATTTTGATGCTCTTTTTCAACCTCAAAATCATCCCGCAAGAGACTGGACGAGCACCTATCAACTAAAAACACCAAGATATGGCAAGCTCCCAAGAAAAGAGATTGTAGAGCAAGTTAAAAAAGCACATGAAGTAGGAGTAGCGGGTAGTAGGGGCTGGCGTTATAGATGGGACCCAAGAAAGGCGATGCAGCTCATGCCTCGCGCTCATGGCACATGCTTATCTGCAAGGACCTTAGCTTCCAAACCACAGATACCAGGAAAATATTTCGCAATCGCAAGATGTTATAGACCAGATGTTCTTGATGCCACTCATTTAATAGAATTCAACCAAGTTGAGGGTATAGTAATAGACGAGTCTTTAAACTTAAGAAACTTGCTCGGAATACTTGAGATGTTCGCTAAAGAAATAGCGGGAGCCAAGGAAGTTAAATTCTTCCCAGACTATTACCCATTTACTGAACCTTCAGTTCAGCTATCAGCTAAGCACCCTGAGATGGGATGGATAGAATTTGGTGGTTCGGGAATATTCAGAGAGGAGCTTACTAAACCTCTAGGCATAGACGTTCCCGTAATAGCGTGGGGTATTGGTATAGATAGACTTGCGATGTTCAAGCTTGGAGTTAATGATATAAGATACCTCTTCAGCTACGACTTAGAATGGCTTAGAAACGCGAAGGTTTCTTAGGGTGATCCAAATGCCAACCGTAGAGTTTAATCTCGCAGACTTAAAACCCCTCCTTGGAAGAGAGATAAATAGAGAGGAGCTTGAGGATTTAATTTTATATGTAAAAGGGGAAGTTGAAGATTTTTATGAAAATGAAGTTAAAATAGACTTAAAAGATACAAACAGACCAGATTTGTGGAGTGTAGAAGGTATAGCAAGGGAATTAAAAGGTCATCTTGGGATAGAGGAAGGTATTCCAAATTATAAAGTAAACCCTCCCGAAATAAGCATGATAGTAAGCAAAAAAGTTGAAAGGGTGAGAGCCAAAACCGTTGCTGCAGTTGTCAAAAATCTGAGCTTTGACGAAGAATCAATAAGACAGATTATTCAACTGCAAGAGAAGATTCACTTGACCTATGGTAGAAATCGTCATGCTACTTCGATAGGTATATATGATTATGATAAGATTGCTCCACCGATACATTACACCACGGTTGAGCCGGAGGGAATAAAATTCGTTCCCTTGGATTTTGAGGAAGAGCTAACGCCTAAGGAGATACTCGAAAAGCATCCAAAAGGGAGAGAATATGGTCATTTAATTAAAAAATATGATGAATATCCTTTAATGATAGATTCTAAGGGAAATGTTCTCTCTATTCCGCCCATAATAAACTCTGCCTATACTGGAAAAATTACCGAAGAAACGAAAAACGTATTCATAGAGATGACGGGCCATAGCATTGAAACCTTGCTTCTACCATTAAACGTTATTGTCACTGCTCTCGCTGACAGAGGTGGCAAAATATACAGCATTGAGGTAAAATATCCCGAAAAAACCATAGTAACGCCCGATTTAACTCCAAAGAAGTTTGAGATTAACTTAGATTACTGCAGAAAAATACTTGGGCTAAGCTTAACCGACGAAGAGATAATAGCCCTGCTAAAAAGAGCAAGATACAATATAGCTGAGAAAAACAAAAGCAAGCTTGTGGTTTGTTATCCAGCCTATAGAAATGATATAATGCATCAGAGAGATGTTGTTGAGGATATAGCAATAGCCTATAACTTAAATAACATGGAACCAGAAACTCCAAAACTCCCAACCATAGGTAGGGGCTTAGAAATAGAAGAGTTCTGCGATACTATAAGAGAAATAATGATTGGCTTGGGATTCCAAGAAATTATGACCTTTTCTTTAACAAATAAAGAAAATTTATTTGTTAAGATGAACATCAAAGA
>CBFDVL010000147.1:0-2486 GCA_965613365.1 uncultured archaeon
AAAACTGAATTTTGTGTTTGTGTCTCTTGAAATATTGGTTACTTTCCATATAGCAAAAAAAAGCCTGTTTGGAAAGAATAGCGGTTAGGTTTTTGTAACGCCTTTTATAGTGTCTAAGCAGAACCCTTAGGTTGTTCCTGTATTCTTTGTTTATCTCTTTTAGCATTTTGTCTCTTATTGGCTTTCTCTTGTAATAAGCCATTTTGCACTCTTCGGCTAATTTGAGTTCCAACAAATGTTTTTGTTGCCTGTACCAATTGAGTAATTGCAATCGCTTTGTTTTCACTATTGGCAAATATTTGCATATCGCTTGAAACAATACTTTCCACTCCTTATAGCTTAGCAATTGATTCTCAATGGTTCGCAAGGTTGCTAATTGGCTATATTGTGCTTCTCTTTCTTCTGCTGGTATGCTTCTTAAGTCTTTATTCTTCGCAAGCTCCTTTATTGTGTCTACGCTGTTGTAACTTAGATATATCCTGTTTTCTAGCAATGGCTTTGCTATTCGCTTTGGTAGGCTTTTTGTATAGCTTCTTATATCTGCAATGCTTCTTATCTCCTTTATTACTTCTTTACTTCTTATCTTCTCCATCTTCTCAAACCTCCTTTATAGTTTTAGCCATATATATTACGCTTTTGTTCCTTAAAAATATATCTTTCCATATACATAACTATATTATTCTAAAAATCTTATAAGAAAGCTATTAGGAAAAAGCATAATACCACATCTAAAATGAAAGCTTGGGCTTTTATCGTTCATTATAGCATTGGTTATATGCTTTCTCTTAATAGCAATGGCTTAAATTGTGCTATTTGTGTTGTTTGGGCTATACCTTTTTTGGCTCTATTTCAAAAATGCGGTATAATCCTAATTTTTCTACTAATTCTTAAGGTATGGAAAGGGTTTAAGTTTCGGCTTAAATCCTTTCTAAAAACTCGGGTTTGCCTATTTGCCGTAAAGCACCCGAGAAACGCTCCGTTTGGGGAGTGGCATCAGCCCTCGTTAGAGGGTGTCCCCATTTAAAGCGGAGCGAGTGGCACAAAGGATAAGCCCGGAGCGATTAGCCCAATTAATCGCAATGGGTGAAACCGCCACAGATAGTTTTCTCCTTCTCATTTAAGCGGGATAACTCCGTAGGGAGGAATACCGCAACCATTGAGAAGGAGCTATAAAAATTGTTTTTTAAACGGAGCAGGCATATTATTGGGCGATATGTCTGCTCCTTAATCTTATGGCTCTTATAAGGTGCAAATCCTTAAAGAGCCCAAATACCATAAAAGGAGGGTTGAGATGGATAAGAAAAAGTTAGCGGAATTGATTAAAAAGGCGAAATCTCCAATGGTTCAAAAGCCATTGGGGGAATGCACCAAAGAGGAAGCAATCGCAAGATGCACAAAAATTGCTAGGAAGCTTGAAGAGCATATAAACCGCAATGGTGGGAACAAATTCTACAACATTATAGATGCCTTCCAAACCTATTATACAGACGGGGATAACCAAGAACACAAAACTTGGGATTTTCTCATAAAAACAACAGATAAAGAGGGCAAGTTATACGTGGACATTTACAAGCTCTATGGCTGGAGATTAAAAGCAACAGGGACAATTCCAAGAGCATTGGGTAAAGAGCCCGAAGCCATCGTAGAGATATACGAGAAAGTAAACGAGGAAGGCAAAAAGGCAATAGAGGAATACGTTTCCTTGCACGTTGAGGAGTAAGGGAGTAAATCTCTTACTCCTTTTTTCTACTCAAAAAGAGGTGATATTATGGGTTGCATTATAAAGAATATTAGTGATTGGAGTGTCTTGTCTCTATCTGAGCCTATTGAAGAGTTAGACGGAAAAAAGGTTAAGAATCTCAGGATAAAAAGAGTTGGAGAGGATGTTTTTCTCATAGCAGACTATTAAAGGCGGTTTGAGATGTTAAAGAGAGTTCGGGTATGTGATAAATGCGGAGGCAACATAGCTTCGGCGAAATGCTATATGTGTGGCAAAGACATCTGCAGATATTGCGGAAAGGCAATCAAATTAGCAGTAGAAAGAGCTGATTTCTCAGGGAAGTCCATGATTGAATTGAGGGTTTACAACTTATACGAAGTCGGAAAGCCATCCAGAGATAGTTATATTTACATCTGCGTCGATTGTTTGGATAAATTTTTAAAGCTCGAAAAGATTGAAGGCAAAGATTTAGCCCAATTGACTCAAGACATATTTAAGCTCTTACAAAATGTATTAACTGCTCATAATCTTTAGAGGTGATTGAATTTGGCATATAATCACCCTTTAGCTACCGGCAAATCAAGATATAAGAATAGAGATGTAGCTAGGCTTTTTGCTCAAGGCAGGACAGACATAGCAAACTATAACGGCTCATTATTTGTAGAGGGAGACGTAATTTATAGCTACGGATTGCACTTTCCAATAGCATTGAGGCTGTACGGAGAAGTTGTATTTAACGCAGATAGATACAGCGTAACAACGTCTC
>CBFDVL010000148.1:0-2372 GCA_965613365.1 uncultured archaeon
ATGATACGGCGACCACCGAGATCTACACCTAAGCCTTCGTCGGCAGCGTCAGATGTGTATAAGAGACAGGTTTTCTAAAGGACGTTATTTCTATACATTATCATGAAATTCCCGCAGCCTCTGCTATTGCAAAAAGACTTTTGCCTTTATACATGAAAACTCTTTTTGGGAGGTGGAAAGCTAAGTGAGGTATATAATAGAAACCTTCGATTTGACAAAGGAGTTTAATGGCTTGGTTGCAGTAAATTCGATAAACTTGAAAGTTAGAGAAGGAGAAATCTATGGTTTTCTTGGACCAAACGGTGCTGGAAAAACGACTACTATAAACATGCTCTGCACTCTGCTAAAGCCAACTAAAGGCACTGCTTTAGTAAATGGTTATGACATACTAAAAGAACCTAGTGAAGTGAGGAAAAGCATAGGTATAGTTCCTCAGGAATCTGTATTAGAGAGTGAGCTTACTGCAATGGAAAATCTCAGGTTCCATGCAGAACTTTATAAGATGCCAAAAAAAGAGATTGAAGAAAGAATAGACGAATGCCTAAAGCTCGTTGGCTTAGAGAAGCGTGCAAATGACAAAGTAGCTACTTTTTCTGGAGGCATGAGAAGGAGACTTGAGATAGTTAGAGCCTTTCTACACAGACCAAAGATTATAATAATGGATGAGCCCACCGTTGGCTTAGACCCGCAAACTAGAAGAAGGATATGGGAGTATATACTCAACCTAAATAAGGAAGAGAGCGTTACAATTTTTTTAACCACGCATTACATGGAGGAAGCTGACTTTTTATGTCACAGAGTAGGAATAATAGACTTTGGCAAGCTCCTCGCCTGCGATACACCAGCAAACTTAAAGGATATGCTTGGGAAGGGGGATATAATCGAGGTTGAAGTAACAGAGAAAAGGAAATTTTTAAAAGCTATAGCAAGCATGAAACCAAAGGTTTTGGAAGATGGAAAAATTAGGATAGTCGGAAGAGGGGAGGAAACAATTCCCAAGATAATAAAAGCCGCGGAGAAAACAAACACTAAGATTATCCATCTTTCAGTTAGAGAACCCACGCTTGAAGACGTGTTTATTCATTACACTGGAAGAGCAATAAGAGAAAGCACTGAAGATATAAGAAGCAAAGTTATAATCAGGAGGTTCATAAAGGGATGAATCTTAGAGAAGTTTACATTATTTGGAAAAAGGAAATGCTGGTCTGGGCTAAAAATCCTCTATTCGCTACTGTAAGAAGCTTGGGTTTTCCTTTGCTCTGGATACTCATCTTTGGTTTTGCCTTTGGAGGAACAATTGATGATGTTCCAGTAGCTCTTGTTCAGGAGGATTACAGTAGCATAGCCCAAGAGTATGTTGCCATGTTACAGAAAGAGCAAGTGGTTAGTATAATCTCTGTAGCGAGTCTATCTGAAGCTATGGAGATGATAAAAGCTGGTAAAGTATATGCAGTAATTTTTATTCCGCCAGATTTCAATGTTAAAAAGGAAGTTCAAGTAACGATGGATGAGACCTCCCCTCAGGTTTCTTCTGCCGTTTTAACTTATTTAACAAAAATTTCATCTTCTCAGAGAATACATTTTGAAAAAAACACGATCTTTGGAAGAGGGATAGATTACATAGATTTTTTAGCTCCAGGGGTAATAATGATGACCATAGTTTTTTCTTCCCTCTTTACTGGTGGCTTGGGCTTAATTGTTGATAGAGATTTTGGAACATTGAAGATGCTCCTCCTTGCTCCAATTGATAAAAGTTCTATTATAATGGGAAAAACTGTTGCAGGAGTTACTCAATCTTTAATATCAGGAATTGCCTCTCTCATTATTGCTATAATAATCGGAGTTAAAATAAAAACCGGAATTATTGGCATTGTTCTAATGCTCCTATTAATGATAATAGCGGCTTTTGGATTCATAGGTATGAGCATAGCTATTGGTACAAAAATATACAAAATCGAACAGCTGATGCTTGCGATGATAATGCTTGTAATACCGATGTGGTTCCTGTGTGGCGGAATTTACCCTATCGAGTCGATGCCCTGGTGGATGCAACCCATTGCAAAAGCAAATCCCTTAACCTACGCTACACACGCTGCAAGAGTAGTGATGATAAGGAGCATAGTATGGGAAAGCATCGCTTTAGATTTAGCTGTGATGCTTTCCTTTGCAATAGCTATGCTAATTTTAGGAACAAAAGCCTTTAAAAGGACGATAGATTAGGAGGTCGGCTTCTCCCGTCTGAAGACGGGAGCTTGCTCTCGGAGGAATTAAAATAATGCCATCCAACCTCTTCATCGAGCCAGACGCGGGGGCTGACATCCCCGCCAGCTCTGGAAATCTGGGGCTGGGTGCTGAGAGTGGTCTCAAAATCG
>CBFDVL010000149.1:0-2265 GCA_965613365.1 uncultured archaeon
CCAAAGAAGGTGAGGGAGCTTGATGAGAAGCTTGGTCTGAAGTTATTCCCTAAATGATGCGGAGTTAAGGTTAAAAACATGCATTGCATTATTCTATGCGGTGGAAGGGCAAGGAGAATGGGAGGAATCAACAAATCAATGATAAGAATCTTAGGTAAACCCTTACTTGAATACACTATAACTTCTCTCAAAACCTTTGGTTTTGAAAATATAACAATAATAGTCGGAAAAAATAAAGAAGAAATAATAAATTATTTTAAGGATGGAGAGGCATTCGGTGCTAAAATTAAATATATCGAGCAAAAACAAGCATTAGGAACTGCTCATGCAATATATTTAACAAAGGGTCTTTTCCAAGATGCTTTTCTTGTTGTTTTAGGAGACGTTCTCTTCTTTGAGAATTTAAGGGAGATTTATGATTATCACCTTAAAGAAAATGCGACTGCTACAATCTGCGTTGAAAGAACCGATAAACCAGAGAAAACGGGAATCGTTGAAATTAAGCATGGCAAAATAGTTAGAGCAGAAGAAAAACCCAAGAAACCTTTCAGCAACATTGGTATAGCTGGTATATATGTGTTTGAAAATGATATATACAAAGCAATTGAGAAAACCAAGCCCATGCATACGAGCGAGCTTGAGGTAACCACCAGTATCAACATTTTAGCTAAGGATAGGAAAGTAGTGCCATATTTCATTAAAAACCCTAGAGTAAATATAAACACGCCGAGAGATGTTTGGAGAGCTGAGGAGATAGTTAAATCTTTATCTTTCTAATCTCCACCTTGTTTTACCTCCTAAATCTTCTACTATCACTCCTGCTTCTTTTAGTTTGTCTCTTATATAATCTGCAATCTTATAATCCTTTTTTCTTCGATGCTCAGCTCTTATCTCTATCAAAATCTCTATAAGTTCTTTTTCTTCTTTATTTTCTACTTCAGAAATAAACTCCTTGGCTAAGGAAATTAACTTTGCTCTATCAATCTTCTTCTCGAGTTTAAATCCAAATATCTTAAAAACGTCCTCAAAAAACTTTATTGCTTCTTCTGTTGATTTTCTATCCATTCTGCTTTTGTAAACGAAGTTTACAAAATCAAATAGTATAGCGAACGCTTTTGGAGTATCGAAGTCATCGTCAAGAGCCTCAAAGAATTTCTCTTTGTATTGTTCTAACACTTTCGTGTTATCCTCGCCATTAGCTCCTTCAAGTTTTTGCTTGAGGTAATCTAGGGCGTTAGCTAATCTTTTATATGCTCTCTTAGCTTTTTCTAAATTCTCAAAGCTGAAATCGATAGGACTTCGATAATGAGTTTGCAAAACCAAAAATCTAAAGGAGTTTGCGTCATAGGTTTTTAATAGCTCGTCTATGGTTATGAAGTTTCCCAAAGATTTGCTCATCTTCTCTCCTTTTACGAGGAGAAACCCTGTATGAAGCCAGTATCTAACAAACGTTTTACCAGTTAAAGCTTCGCTTTGAGCAATTTCATTTTCATGATGCGGAAAAATCAAATCCTGGGCTCCGCCATGAATATCCAAGGTCTCTCCAAGATACTTCATGCTCATTGTCGAGCATTCTATGTGCCATCCCGGTCTGCCTTCGCCCCAAGGTGAAGGCCAAGAGATCTCTCCTTCTTTTGCTTTTTTCCAGAGGGCAAAATCGAGAGGATTTCGCTTTTTTTCGCTTATCTCAACTCTTGCACCCGCTTTGATCTCTTTCAAGCTCTGATGGGAAAGTTTTCCATACTCCTTAAACTTCTCCACAGAGAAATAAACATCGCCCTCAGAAACATAGGCATAGCCCTTTTCAATTAGCTTTTGGATAAAGTTTATTATGTCTTGCATATGTTCTGTGACTCTTGGGCTAAAATCAGCTTTCTCTACATTTAGCTTTTCCATAGCATCGAAAAACTCCCTTTCGTATCTCTCAGCAAGCTTAAGAGGATGTTCCCCAAGCTCTTTGGCTCTATTTATTATCTTATCATCCACGTTCGTTATGTTTACGACATAAATAACGTCGTATCCTTTATACTTAAGATATCTTCTTATCGCGTCAAAAGCTATATAAGTACGAGCATGCCCTATGTGCGGCGAGTCATAAACAGTAGGTCCGCAAACATAGATTTTTACCGTGTTGCCTTCTAAGGGTATAAATTCTTCCTTTTTTCTTGTCAGGGTGTTGTAGAACTTCATTGCTAAGGGTTGTTAATTGTTTTTCTGTCTCTTATACACATCTGACGCTGCCGACGAAGGCTTAGGTGTAGATCT
>CBFDVL010000150.1:0-2169 GCA_965613365.1 uncultured archaeon
ATTTCCTGTCGTTTTTTTTTTTCAAGCAGAAGACGGCATACGAGATCATGCCTAGTCTCGTGGGCTCGGAGATATGTATAAGAGACAGGGTTGAATGGTCCCTTTCTCTCGCAGCTATCGCAAAGATAAGGCTGTTTTAATTTATCTCCATCTTGAGAAATCCTAATAATGTTTCCACATACTTGGCATTCAAAAGCCCCTATAACAAGCTTAGGTCTTACATCTGTTGATTTTCTCACTATACCCTCTACGCTTATCAGCTTGCCTACGTTATTGCTCCTAAGCTCTCTTATCAAAAACTTATGCGTGGAAGGTAAATTCTGAAACCTCACGTTTATTTTTACAGAAGGTAAGTCTATAGGAAGCTCCATGTTTCTTATCGCTTTTTCGCAAGCTTTAATCGCTTCGTCTGGATTGTTTATAACCTCCTCAGCCAAAGAAAAATCATAGTTATCGAGAATGTCAAAATCAACAATTAAACTTCTCTCTTCAGGGTAACCTCTAATAACTCTTAGTATGTCCTTGTAGTAATAGTTTTTAAGAAATTTCTCAAACCTTTCCTCAAGGGTTTTTGTTGCAATTGGAAAGCCTACTTCAATTTCTTCCATATTTAATATCTCTCCTTGCTTTTAATAATAGCATGTTTGGTTACTTTGGCTTCCTTTGGAACTTATAATTCCTGTCCAAGAGGGCGCTGGAAAAGTATTAAATTCCGTAGACTTCTTTTATGTAATCTCCATGAATTTTATAAAGCTCTTCTTCTGTTATAAGCTCCTTTTCCAAAAGATACCTGCAAACCCTTGGAATGTTGGTTGGCGAAACCACTGCACCGGGTCTTTTTAAGTCATCGATATAATCGCTCTCCATTAGAAATCTCTTTCCTCTTGCTACCGCTTTGATAATATTATCCTTCGAAGAAATTAAGGAAGGAAAAATTCCAAGCTTCTCGCATTCTTTTATTAGAGGTGGAGAAAAATGTTTAATAACCTTTTTTGGCTTTAGACCACTGCTTAAAGCCAGGGATGCTAATTCTTTAAGCTTATCTTCATTTATTCTTTCTGTATGAAGCTGAACAGCGCAATCTATTTCAGAAGCTTTTTCAAATATATATTCGAGAAGCTGGTTACAGGTTTTTATAATGCCTTGGTCAACCTCAAAGTGCGGTCTTCCCACTTCGCCTATAGCAATAGCTTGCCCTTCTTCTATCTTTTTTACAGCTATATCTATAGCTTTTTTGCATACCTCAAGAACTTTTTCATTTGGATACATCTTGCAAAGTTTTACCACCTCAACTGGATGTAAGCCTATAACTGCATGGGCTTTAACCTTGGTTTCCTCATTTACTCTCTTTGCCAGCCTTATTGTAAAATCGTATAGCTTTTCAAAGCTTTTTTCATCTTTTAACTCTATTTTAGCATCTTTTGTCATTTTATTGACAAGAAATATTCTCCTTCCTCCTACCCTTTCAAACTTTTTAACAATTTCTATACCTAAACCATTAAATGGGTCAAGATGCATGTGGTTGTCAGTAAATTCCACCATGTATTTAAATCGGAGATTTGAAGAGAAATAGGTAACTATCATATACTCAAAAATGAGTATCTACTCAAATTTTATATATGGTTAATGCAGAGGTTTAAAGTATGGTGAGACTTGGGTTGGTTGTGGCAGAATTCAATCGTGAGATAACCTATATGATGGAAGAGCTTGCAAAAGAGCATGCAAAGTTTCTTGAAGCAGAGATTAAAGCGGTTTTCTATACTCCCGGAGCATTTGATATTCCCTTGGCGGTTAAGAAGCTTTTAGAAAGGGAAGATATAGATGCCGTTGTAACCTTGGGCGCGGTGATTGAAGGCGAGACTGAGCATGATGACATAGTAATTCAGCATGCATCGAGAAAGATTGCAGATTTAGCTTTAGAATATGATAAGCCGGTAACGTTGGGAATCGCTGGACCTGGACTAACACGACTTGCAGCGATGAAAAGAGTTGACTATGCAAAGAGAGCTGTTGAAGCTGCTGTAAAAATGGTGAAGAGGTTGAGAGAAGTTTGAAATTACGATCGTCTTTGACAATGCGCTTGATACGAGGGTTATAAAGATTTTAAGCTGTCTCTTATACACATCTCCGAGCCCACGAGACTAGGCATGATCTCGTATGCCGTCTTCT
>CBFDVL010000151.1:0-2056 GCA_965613365.1 uncultured archaeon
ACAGTAATTAATCTCTGGAAGTTTAAGGAAGAAATAACATTTTCTGAACTTATAAAAGGAAAACCTCGTGCTAAAATTGTTGAAATATTGTTTACCCTTCTTTTTCTGCATATGCAGAAAAAAATCTATATATATCAGAAGGAGTTATTCGGAGAGATATTCATAACCAAGAGGTGTTAGCTTTGCTTAAAGTTGAGAATTTAACGGTTAGCATTCAGAATAAGATCGTGGTTAAAGATGCCAATTTTCACATACCTACTGGCGAAACGCATGTTTTGTTTGGACTTAATGGCTCTGGTAAAACTTCTTTGCTCCAAGCAATAATAGGAAATCCAAAGTTTAAGATCGAAGAGGGAAGAATAATATTTAAAGGCAAAGATATAACTAAGATGCCAATAAATGAAAGAGCAAAGCTTGGCATAGGTATAGCTTTTCAATCTCCTCCAGCAATAAGGGGCGTGAAGCTCAGAGATATATTGAAAATCTGCACAAAAAACGATGGCGATAGGATAATATCTCTGGCAAGAGAGCTCGATTTAGAGGAGTTTTTGGATAGAGATATAAACTTGGGATTTTCTGGTGGCGAAGTTAAAAGGGCAGAGCTTTTGCAGTTGCTTGCCCAGAATCCAGATTTTATTCTTCTCGATGAGCCGGATTCGGGCGTGGACCTAGTTAATATAAGCCTGATAGGGAAAGCCATAAACAAGCTACTTGAGAAAGACAAGAAGCAAGTAGAGCGAAAAAAGTCAGCCTTAATAATAACGCATACCGGGCATATTTTGGATTACGTTAATGCGGATAAGGGTTATGTTATGATCGCTGGCAGGGTGGTCTGCTCAGGTAACCCAAGAGATATGCTTGAAACTATAAGAAGGAGAGGTTATGAAGAATGCGTGAGGTGTCTAAGGAGATATTAGAGCAAGCAAAAAGCGTAGGAATAGAAAGAAGGAAAAGAGCTGGAACTTTTTTTCAGGTAAACCACGAGGTTTTGCTTACGGCGTTAAAGGAAGAGGGAGTGGAGCTTACAAGCTCTACGGAGGCTTTGAAAAAGTATCCATGGCTTGAAAAATACTGGTGGAAAGCTGTAAAGCAAGATAAAGATGAGTATACAAGAGAAGTAGCTAAGGATCAGCATCATGGCTATTTCATAAGAGCATTGCCGGGAAGAAAAATCTCCCTGCCTTTGCAAGCTTGCTTGTTTATATCAAAGAACAAAGTAAGGCAGAACGTTCATAACATAATAATAGCTGAAGAAGGTTCTGAGCTTCATATTATTACCGGATGTGCTTCGGGCAAAGATGTAATTTCGGGAATGCATTTTGGCATAACAGAGGTTTATGTTAAGAAAAACGCACTGCTCTCCTTTACGATGATTCATCGCTGGGGAGAAGAATTCGAGGTAAGACCAAGAACCGGAGTTATAATTGAGGAAGGTGGAACTTACATAAGCAACTTCGTATGCATGCACGGCGTGAAAACTCTTGAGATGTATCCTCAAGCTTATTGCTATAAAAATGCTGTGGCGAGGTTTAACACGGTATTGGTGGCTCCACAAAACACGAGCTTTGACATAGGTTCTAAGGTTTATTTAGAAGGTGAAAATAGCAGAGCAGAGATAATCTCGAGGGGAATAACCAAAGGTGGGGAGATAATTGCGAGAGGTTGCTTGGTGGGAAAAGCCGAGAACGCAAAGGGGCACCTTGAATGCAGAGGGCTGATTCTTTCAGAGGTCGGAAGAATGCTTGCGATACCCGAGTTAGAGGCAAGAGTTAAGGGAGCAGAGCTAACACACGAAGCTGCAGTAGGCAAAATTGCTGAGGAGGAAATCTCATATCTCATGGCCAGAGGTCTTACAAAAGATGAAGCTACATCCATGATAGTAAGGGGATTCCTCAACATAGAGATAGAGGGCTTGCCAGAAGAGCTTAAAAAAGAAGTTAAAAAGGCAATAGAAATGGCTGAAGAAGGGAATTAATTTTTTATTTAATTTTTTGGAATTATCTAGATAAATCCTATTTTTGATGATTTTTTAAATGTATATATAACTATATTAACT
>CBFDVL010000152.1:0-2049 GCA_965613365.1 uncultured archaeon
CCTCCAAATTTTTATTTTTTATTTTTTTAATATAAAAAAATTTTGATTACAATTTTTCATTCTTCTTCTAAATTTTGTAAATCTCTCATTATTTCTTGTAGGTCTTTATAAATAGTAGTCCTCGAAACATTGAAATGTGCTGCTAAACCAGAGAGATTTATGGCAGAAAGGTCATTTCCAAGAATTTCCAGTATTTTTCTAATTCTTTCCCTCCTTTCTTTTTGATTTTTTGCTTTTTTAAACTTTATTTTATTTACTCCAACTATCACAGTAGTGTATATTCCAAGGGTGGGCGAAGTAGACGTGGTTATGCTGAAGTCCGCGATTTCTCCATCTATAGGATTTATCAATTTAAAAGCTTTTTCAATAGACTTCTTTTTACTTGAAGCCTTTACATTTACTCCCACCACTTTTTTTTCGCATAGTTTTTCTCCAGAGACAATAACTGTGATATAAACATAGGCACCAACTGGCAATAACGTTATCTCGGGATTAATTTTTTTAATGCAACCCTCACAATTTTTAAGCTTCTCATTCACTTCTTTTATGGCCTTATCTAAGGCTGAAGCTACGCTTTTACCTTCACCATATCCCAAAATTATCTCAGCCATCTAATATCCAATATCTCTTAAAAGTATAAAAATATTTATAATTTAAGAGTCCTTGGGGCTTGATATGTATTATGACGCATGAGGATAACTAAGGCAACTTATTCAGTTGGAAATGCCTTGAAAGCAATAAAATTAGCCTAACTTTCTTTTCTTTATTACTATTGCAATAGCAATAACAATAAGCAGAGGTATCGCATAGACCCAAGCTTTGCTTTCCTTTTTCTCGACCTCAATGTAGGAAGATACTACCTTTGAATATTCTTTATCGTTTTTCCATTGAAATATTATATCTATTGGATAACGTTGAGAGCTTGCTTTTTTATCAACATCAACGTGAAACTTTACATTAACTTCTTGTCCCGGTTTAAGTTCGCCAACATAATATTCTCCTCCCGTTGGCGTGAAAGGATAGCTCGCACGTAAAATTAATTTAAGCTCTTCTGCGGTTTTTGTTCCCTTATTTTTTATTGTAAAGGTTACGAGATTTTCCTTAGAGTCCGAGAGCAAGATTTCCTTGGCAGGTGAAACCTCGAAGTCTGCTTTTTCCTCGATGTCGATTTTGAGTTTAGTATATCTCACATGCTCTTTACCATCCCAGCTTTCATAGATCATTTTAACTGGTAACTCATAGCTCTTTGCAATAGCTTCCTCATCAACATCTATCCTGATAGTACCAAAATTTTTCGCTTTTGGAGCTATATTTCCGAGATATACCTTCTTAGAATACCAAAGTACATCTATATTCTCAATGGAAGAGAAACTTGCAACAACGTCTCTCGCTATATCGTTGCCAAGATTTGCAATAGAAAACTTTATCTCTGCGGTATCTCCAGAGTAAATTTTATCGGGTTTTGAAGCTTCTGGGAATATTTCAAGCTTAGGTTTACCTCTTATTGTTATTTTTATTGGTATCTTCTCAGTAAATCTTTCCTTTGCACATCCTTGCATGCTTAAAGCTTGGCTACATTTCGTAAAGCTGAATACAGCATATAAAGTATAAACCCCAGCGGTAGCATCTTGCTCCACAGTGATATTGTAAGAAACTTTTGCAAACTTTCTGAACCAAGGGTCATATTCATATATCAAAGGTTCTAATTTTATTGGCTTTGTAGGACTTACTTTAAGTAAGGGATATCCTCCCTCCAAATAGACATAAGGATCATCGATAGGCTCATACCACGCATTTCTAACATAGAAAGTTAGAGTAAACGTATCTCCTGGATATATTACCTCAGGAAGCTCTATATCTTCTATTAAGAGGGTATGAGAATTCTGAGGCAGAGCTGAAATTGAATATACCAAGGAAAAGGAAAGCAGCGCACAGAAAACAAAAATTCCCAATATTTTTTTCATTTTTTCACCTCCTACCGCCAAGGAAGCCCAGAACTTCAGTTCTGGGAGGAATTGGCGAAAGCTATTTATATCTTTATCTTTAGCT
>CBFDVL010000153.1:0-1954 GCA_965613365.1 uncultured archaeon
TCAAGCAGAAGACGGCATACGAGATCATGCCTAGTCTCGTGGGCTCGGAGATGTGTATAAGAGACAGGCTTTAAATAGAAGAAAGAAGAAGAGAAAGCTATTCTAATTATGTTTATACGTAATAATACTCTCCCTTAGCCTTCTGCTCCCTATCCTTTGTGCTTCCCGGCTTATTAGCTCTAGGTCTCCCCGTCTCTGGGTCTCTTCTGAAGGTTATATCTATATCTTTAAGAAACCTGTTCATTCCTTCTTTCATGCTTAATGGTTTTGTAGCTTTTCCTTCTTTTCCAGGCTTGCCATAAAACACCATTAATCTATCTGAAATATAATCAACAAAAAGTATATCGTGGTCAACCACTATACCTACCGCCTCTCTTTTCTCCATTGTTCTTCTAATTATCTTGGCAACCTTCAGTCTCTGCTCAACATCGAGATATGCGGAGGGCTCGTCAAGAAGATAAATCTCTGCCTCTCTACCGAGACATAAAGCTATCGCTACACGCTGAAGCTCTCCACCGCTGAGCTCTTGAACGTTCTTGTGGTAAAGCTGCTCAAGTTCTAAGGGTTTTAAAATCTCCCTCTCAAAGAATGGAGAATAAACCTTTCTCATGACCTCTTCCACGCTCATGTCTCCTTCTGGCTTAATGTATTGTGGCTTGTATGAAACCTTGGCTTTGGTATTTGAGATATATTCGATTTCTCCGGCATCTTGCTTTATAACCCCCGCAAGCATCTTAACAAAAGTTGTTTTTCCTATAGCATTTGGACCTAATATGCCTATAACTTCACCCTGATTTATCTCTCCTCCTTCTATTTCAATGCTAAATTCGCCCAAACTCTTCTTCAGATTTTTGAACTTTATAAAAGGCTTATTCTCCCATCCTGGAGAAGGAGGTCTTACCTCAAACTTTATAGGTTCTCTTCTGAATCTTATGTTTTCCTCTTTTAAATAACCCTCAAGATAAACATTTATCCCTTCTTTAACACTTCTTGGATGTGAAACTATTCCATAGGCTCCTACTTTACCATATAATATATTAATATAATCCGCTAGGTAGTCCAAAACTACTAAATCGTGCTCAACCACGAGTACGCGATTTTCCTTTGCGAGCTCTCTTATTATCTTCGCAACATTTAACCTTTGCTTCACGTCTAAATAACTCGAAGGTTCGTCGAAAATGTAGATATCACCTTCTTTTAAAATCGCTCCCGCAATAGCTACACGCTGAAGCTCTCCACCAGAAATTTCTTTTATATCCCTTTTCAAGGTGTTCTCAAGCTCAAGTTTTGTAGCTATTTCGCCAAGCATGTTTCTTTCGTCAACCCTCTCTAAAAGCTGCTTAACCTTTCCTTTTACAACCTTTGGTAGGTAATCAACGTATTGAGGCTTATGCACAGCTTTTATCTTTCCATCGTAAAGTTCCTTAAAATAATCATAAAATTGCGTGCCGGAAAAATATTCCAACACAGCTTCTTTGTTCTCGCTTCCAAGCTTTCCCAAGTTTGGAATAATCTCTCCCGAGAATATCCTAACTATCGTGGTTTTTCCAATCCCATTTTCTCCTATTAAGCCGGTGACAGCATTTTCCCTCGGATATGGCAAATAAAAAAGCCTGAAAGCGTTTTCACCATACTGATGAATTAATCCTTCTTTCAGCTCATCTGGTAGCCCAACAACAGAGATTGCTTGAAAGGGACATTTCTTAACGCAGATCCCACAACCAGTGCAAAGTTCTTCTGAAATTCTTGGCTTACCATCCTCGAAGACTATCGTTTCTTCGCCCATTCTCACTCCCGGGCAAAATTTAATGCACTCCTTTGCACACTTCCTTGGTTGGCATTTATCAGCATCGAGAACAGCGACACGCATGAGCAGTATTAAAAACTGTCTCTTATACACATCTCCGAGCCCACGAGACTAGGCATGATCTCGTATGCCGTCTTCTGCTTGAAA
>CBFDVL010000154.1:0-1889 GCA_965613365.1 uncultured archaeon
TGATACGGCGACCACCGAGATCTACACCTAAGCCTTCGTCGGCAGCGTCAGATGTGTATAAGAGACAGAATATATGCATCTTCTCTTACTTTTTGCAAAATCTAGCATCTCTCTGGAAATATCAAGACAAAATATTTCTAAACCAAGTTTTTTAAATTCATATGAAAATCTACCAGTTCCGCATCCAACGTCTAAGATTCGAGTTTGTTCTTTTAAATCTACCAGATTTAAAAGAACGTCTTTTTCAACATTAAAAGCTTGTTTATTTTTATCATACCATGAATCGTAGCTCTCAGCTTTCCACAACTCTTCTCTTCACCTCTTCGTAATATTTAATCACATCTCCCAAATCCTTTCTAAACCTATCCTTGTCCATTATTTCTTTGGTCTCTGCATCCCAGAACCTGCAAGTATCTGGGGAGATTTCGTCTGCGAGAATTATGTTTCCTTGGCTATCCTTTCCAAACTCAAGTTTAAAGTCCACGAGGATTATCCCCTTTTCACTTAGAAACTTCTTCAGTATCTCGTTTATTTTTAGGGTCATCTCCCTCATCTTCTCAAGCTCTTCTTTACTTTCTACCAAACCCAAGGCTAAAGCAATGTCCTCATTCAGCATAGGGTCGTGGTATTCATCACTTTTTAAGCCAAACTCTACTATGGGTTTTTCAAGCACTTGCCCTTCTTTAAATGGATATCTCCTAACCAAGCTGCCAGTGGCGATATTCCTACATATTACTTCAATGGGAATTATTCTTACCCTTTTAACAACGTGCTTATTTGGTGGGATAAACTCTATGAAGTGAGTGGGTATTCCATGCTCATGCAAAACCTCAAAAAATTTTGCAGAGATTTCAGCGTTTAGCGAGCCTTTACCAAACTTTGTATCTTTTTTTGCACCATCTCCAGCGGTTAAATCGTCTCTAAACTCTACTATTAACTTATCTTTATCTTCTTCACTCTCGTAAAGGGTTTTTGCCTTACCTTTGTAAACCTCTCGCATGTTTTTTTGTTGGAGTTACTGATATAAAAAATATTGGATGAAAGTTTTAGATTTATTCTCTGGCGCGGGAGGATTTTCCTTGGGTTTTAAGAGAGCGGGATTTGAAATAGCCTTAGCCATAGAGAATTTTCCAAAGAATGCCGAGACCTTTAAGCAAAATTTTCCAGAGAGCAAAGTAATCGTCGAAGACATAAGAAAGATAAAAACAAGTTTGGTTGATTTTAAGCCATTCGTGGTCATAGGCGGACCACCTTGTGAGCCTTATACTCCAATAAATCCAAAGCGTGAAAAAAAGCCGATAGACAGGCTTTATAAAGACCCTATAGGTAGCTTGGTTCTTGAGTTTATAAGATTTGTAGCTGATCTACAACCAGAGTTTTTTGTTATGGAAAACGTTGTCCAGGTTGCTGAAGGCGAGTTAAAAAATGCTTTAGCCTATGAATTTGAAAGAATAGGATACAAGCCTTATTTTAACGTTCTGAGAGCAGAAGAATATGGCGTACCTTCTAAACGTGCGAGAATGTTTATCTCAAATATAAAACTGAAGCCAAAAAAAGAGAAAAGGATCACAGTCTGGCAAGCAATAGGCGACCTACCAGACCCAAGGGATGAGCATAACATTCCAAACCATATTTACAAAGCCCTGCCAAGGAGAATAAAAAGAAAAGTTTATAAGCTTAAATTTGAGCAGGCTTTAGTCTACTTCGACAGATTTAAAGATTATGTTAGGCTCCACCCAAACAAACCAGCACCAACTATAAGAGGGACTTCAAGGTTTATTCATCCCTTTGATGATAGATTGATAACGGTAAGAGAACAAGCAAGGTTGATGAGCTTTCCAGATAGCTTCATATCTGTCTCTTATACACATCTCCGAGCCCACGAGACT
>CBFDVL010000155.1:0-1811 GCA_965613365.1 uncultured archaeon
AAGCTTGTAACCAATGTAATAGCCTTTTGAAGGAGAATAGCCCCACTTGAACTCTTTATCTTCTAGATCTTCCTTCTTTATTCTCCTGCGAAAGTAGTTTATGTCAAGCTGAACGTCTGTTGAGTCGATGATTATAAAAGCTCTCCCTCTCCTCCTCTTCTTGCACTGCTTGTTTAGAATTAGAATTCTCAAAATCACGTTAATAAAGCTCTTATCTTCTATTCTCGACAGAAACCTGTAGAGCATGGTTTTTTCTGGAACTTCCTCTATTTTTAAAAATGTTCTGAGCTTCTCCCTGGTTTTCAGCTCGCTTATCACGTAGGCTATGCTCTTTGAGAAGAACATCGAAGTCAGAACGATTTTTATCGCTGTAATTCCTTTTTCCGGGCAGATCTTCTCCCTTGCTAATATCTTCTTGGCAGTCCTGGTATCGAAAAATTTAAGTATCTTTTTCAACAATAACCATTTACTGTCTTTCTCTGAAACAATTAGAGGTGTATACATGCGGGACACCAGAGGGGGGATTTAATCCCTCCTCATATTTAAATTTTTCGGTTTAATTTTTCTTAAAAATTTTATTCGAGGTTTTATTGTCTGTCCATTTACTGGGGAAGTTTGATTTATATTGAAGTAGAGGAAAATGAGAGTGATTTATGTTTAGTTTAGTAGTGGTTTTTGAAGCACCTTAATACCATAATGTTTTTAAACATTAACTTTCTATGGCTGGTAAAACGAGGTTGTTTGAAATGGAATTTGGAAGGTTTGCAGCCCCTCCAGTTGTTGAGGGCAAAGTGTATGATGTGAAAGTTGAGGATGTAGGAAGAGAAGGGGACGGAATCGCAAGGATTAAAGGCTTTGTGATTTTTATCCCCGGAGCTAAGGTCGGAGACGAGCTTAAAATAAGAATAAAAAGCGTTAAAAGAAGAGTTGCCTTTGCTGAAAAGGTAGAATAAATAAAAAAGGCTCGTCTTCTTTATTTATTTTTTCAACTTGAAAAAGTTGAGATAAGAGTTGGAACCGTAATTAAGTTAGCAGTACCTGAACGAAAAGTTTTCAATGTAAAGCTTGCTTAAATTCTAAGATTCTTCAGCTTCCCAAAACTCAGGCATCCTATCTCTTCGCTTATTGCAAGTACTTCAAGATTATCTATTTTTATATCTCTGAGTATGGGTGAGAGAAGCTCGCCTCTTGGGATAATATTAACCTCCGAGCCGCTTGCAAGATATGAGAATGCCGGCATAACCAAGATATTCTCCCCAACCAAGAAGCATTTTATTTTTTCTTTTACGCCAATCTCATCATAAATAGCAATAGCTGGATGTTCATGCCCAAGTATCAAAAACCTCTCTATTCTTTTACTTGGATATTTATGACCATGAATTAAAAAATAATCTCCAATCTCAAGCTCATCATGGAGATTAATACCATATTTACTTGTTATATAGAATATGTAGTTATCATGATTACCTTTTATTAAATCAACCTCTTCAAATCTTTCTTTTAGAAAAATAAATAAATCTTTGACCTCCTTAAATTCATGATAGCTTGTTTCAGAAAACTCATGTTTTACGTCGCCAAGTAGTATTATTCTCTCTGCATCTTTTTTGCTTATTATATCTTCTAAAGCCTCCATCTCCTTTTTAAACTGTATCTTGGGGAGAAAAACACCTTGTTCAGCCATTATCCCTTCGTAACCAAGATGTAAATCCGCTATTAAAATCGAATTGATAGAAGAGATGTATATCGCCGGGTGGGGTTCTATTATCTCTATGTCCTTTTTTATAAGCATCGAAAGTTATATACCCAAGAAA
>CBFDVL010000156.1:0-1527 GCA_965613365.1 uncultured archaeon
GTGGATTGGGAATCATGACGGCTACGATGGTATCTCTCGCAGTATGGTGTCTCACATTTCCTGTTGCAACTGCTATGGTAGCTGTGCTATTTAAGCGAGTGCGTGATAAAGGTAGTTTTTTCGTCTCGGCATAGCATATATGCTATGGCTACGCCTTGCCCTTCGCAACTTCGTTGCTTTACCCAAACTTCCCAACGGAAGCTTCGCTTAATGGCATAATGTTATTTACAGAACAAAGTTCTTTTGCTTTTTCCTCAAGTCTTAGCTGATAAGCCTTGTTTGGCTGATTGAAAATTTTAAAAAGCTTCTTATATTTTGGTAGCAGTTCTGGAAAATGTTTCTCAAGAACTTTGTAGTAAAGCTCTTTTCCAATGCCATATAAGGTTAAAGCTCCTACGAAAACGTAATCAGCTCGAAATTCCTTAGCAACTTTTATCATTTTTTCTAGCTGTTCATCTGAATCTGAGATAAAAGGTAAAACTGGAATATAAGCTATACCTGCATAAAAACCAGCTTCCTTGACTTTCTGCAAAGCTTCTAGTCTTTCTTTTGGTTTTGGGGCATTTGGCTCAAAGATCTTTGCAATTTTTTCATCTAAGGTTGAGAAAGAAAAAGTTATTAGCGTTCCTTGCTTTAGCTTTTCTAAATCCTTTGGCAAAATTGCATTTTCATCAACTTCTTTCAGCAAATCCAAATCCCTCAAAATTAGAGTTGATTTCGTTAAGCAATGGACTGGAAATTTAAATCTGGCAATAATTTCCAAGCATTTTCTTGTAAGCTTGTATTCCTCTTCAATATGCATCCATGGTTCGGTAGCTGAACTTAAAGCAATAAAGCCATACTCTTTTCTTTTAGCCCTTCTTAGCAATTCTTTTTCAAGCAAAGCTGGGGCATTTATCTTCGCTGCTAAACCTTGCTTCATGTTTTCTCCATATTTGCTACCGCGAAGATAGCAATAGATGCAATTGAAATCACAGAGTTGATAGGGATTCAAAGAGTAATCATCCAAGAACCATTCATCCCTTTTCCTATGCTTGTTCAGGACCGTTTTCGCAAAGATTTCTTTTACCATTTTTATTTCAACTAAAATTACTCTACTTGACAACTTTTTTCAAATACCCTATTTTTAGTTTTCCCATGCTCTAGGACAACTCCCATATAACCACGGGTTTATCCCTTATGTGCTGATGCTCAAAGTTGTAGGAGTACCAGCAAGATTTAAACATGGTTTGAACAATTCAAAGATAAATTCACAAAGCCCAGCTATCGGTCCTTTACTCAGCTTGTAAGTGCAATAGTAACAAGAAATCCAGGACGGTGAGGAGGTTGCATAAGAAAATTTCGAATGGTAATCAGAACAGCTTACGAGTACTTCTTCCTCGAGGCCAGGTGGAACGAAGACGAGGTAGCACAGCGCAAGGCGGATCTATTTTAAGGTGCTCCCAAAACTTACATGTAAACAAGCCTGTGCAGCTCCTCTTTTCTCCTAATTCCCATTGAAACAACCATCCCCAGTAAAAGGACATT